>JAAOIK010000013.1 GCA_015163855.1 Pseudobdellovibrionaceae bacterium | reverse complement strand
TATTTTTCTCTACTTTGTATAAAGATTCCATCTATCATTTTTATTTAAAAGCGCATTATTTTAATGTTCAGTTAAATAAAAATAACAATCTAGTTAATGTTAAAAATATTTTAAATAAAGTTTCTTTTATTAAGCATTTTCGCACTCCCTATCAGTCAGTAGATATTATTTCACCCTATACTACTAGAAAATTACCAGATATTTTTAAAACTTTTAGTATTTTTTTAAACAAAAACCCTCAAATGAATTTATTTAGTTGGAAGGTTTATCACGAGTCTATGGTAGAGGGGTCTATTAACCTATTTAAAAAAACTCCTAAAAAAATTCTAGTTTTAGGAGGAGGGGACGGGTTAATTGTTTCGCAAATTTTAAAGTTCATACCACAAAGCAAAAGTATTGACTGGGTAGAGTTAGATTCTCAACTTCTTTACTTTTTTAAAAATTTTTACCCTATAAATTTAATTAATAAATCGGCTTTTTCTAGCAAAAAAGTGCACTCTTATATAGACGATGCTTTCCATTTTGTAAAAAACACTAAAAATAAATATGATGCGGTTTTTTTAGATTTCCCCTTCCCCTTTAATCAAGATATATCTAGGCTGTATAGTGTTGAGTTTTATACATTATTAAAAAAACTTTTATCTAAAGAGTCTTATATTGTTGCAGATGCATTAGTGCTTACAGAAAAAAATTATGTTCTTCCCTCTAATTTTATTTTACCTCAATCTATTATTAGTGCGACTTTAAAAGCGGCGGGGTTTAAGTCTTTGTTTTTTTATGGTATTAACGAGCCTTTTGTATTTGCCCAAGTTAACAAACAGTCTTTGTTCTTTGATGAGAAGAAATTTTCTAATAAGATTAGTTTAAATACCAGAAAAAATTTAAAACAGCTAAGCTTTAAATACCTAAAAATACACAATAATTTAAAAAATAGTAATTCTATTTTTAAGCCCCTAAAGTTTTCTCCGTAATTTATTAAAACAAATCGGCAATAGTTATTTTTTTATAATTAAGGCTTTTCTATATTATATAGCAATGCTATTATGTTAGTCATGAAAGATACTATACTTACTAATAAAGCTTTTAATTTAATAGAACTAATGATCGCAGTGTCTATATTGGGAATTATCAGTGTCAGTATTGCTACAGGATTTACTTCATTATTTCAGCAAAAAGAGCAATTTGTTACAGAAAGTGAAGTTCATAATATTCAATCTGCTATTTCCACCTACTTGTATAATACTGCATCTTGCTCTAAAGAATTTTCTAACAAAAATTTACCAGGCGTGGTTTGGAAAAATTTAACATTAACTCGTTATAAAGGCTTTGGAGACTGGGAAGGAGTTTTAAAATCTGGTGCTAATTTAGGAAAAATGAAAATAAAAGAGTTAAGTATTCGAAAAAAACCAGGAACCTTAACAGATTCTTTTAATGATGGATCTGTAAGTTATAAAATTTATATTATCCAAATTAAAATACAATTTAAACTTAAGCATTTAAGTTCTAAGTTATTTTCTCCCTTTTATATAGAGTTACCAGTGTTTACAAAGTTCCCCTATAATAAAATAGATTCTTGCTATGCAGGAACTAAGTTGCCTTATTTTTGCTCGGCCTTAGGGTTAAGGTATAAACAAGCGACTCATTCCTGTGTGCCACAGCATCGATGTTTATTGAAAGGCTTTTTTACTGTAGAGCGTTGCGAAAGGGGCAGTCGGTGTAAGAAAAGCGGTGCTGCTCGAGTTAACCCAATAACACAAGGCTATTCTTGTCCTCTGGGAGTTTCTCCTACCCTTATTGGTAGCTATGAAAATAATTATAGAGAGTCTTGCGGCAAAAAGTGTAGCAGAAGTGTTGAAAGGCGAATTAAAAGTTATTTATGTATGAAATGCAACTAAAGCATTCTAAAGGTTCTGCTTTGTTAATGGTAATCATGCTTACCATAGTTGCTGGAACTGTTTTATTTTATTTATTCATGGGGCAAGATTTTGCTTATAAAGCACAAAAACAATTGCGTGACAAAACTTTATATGCACACTTTATTAAAGATATTAAAAGGAAAATGTCTTGGCCTGACCAATGTTATATAGCCTTGAAAGGGCAGTATTATCGTGAAGGAAGTAGTAATTCAGTGGTTTTAAAAAATGTTTCATACAGAGAGCTTTCTAAAATTACTACCAATGTGCAAATAGGCTCAGGCCTAAGTATTTCTAGCATTCAATTAAAACGAAAACCTTATGCTTCTTTATCTCAAGGCGAGTTTGTATTAAATAATTCTAACAAACAATGGGCTAGAGATTTAAATTTAAAATTAAAAACTAAAGTGGTTCAGCTTTTCATTGCAGTAAAATCACATTTAAAATACAGTTTTAAACCTATACCTATAGATTTATTTGTTAACATAGATGTTGCTAATAAAATACACTCTTGCTATACCGAACTATCTGTGGCCTATGTTTGTGAAAATTTACAAAATGTTTGGAATGCTCAAAAAGGTGTATGCGAGCCTTATTTTCAATGCTTTTATAACAACCCTAATATTTGCAGGCTTCCTTATAAACGCTATTCAGTAGGGGGAGGTCGTTACCTTTGCGAGTGGTGTAACCCTCATTTTTAATATATAAATTAAAATTAGGTTAATAAAATTAAATATTGCCATAAAGTGGCTATTTTAGTGCTATATATCCAATGAAAAATTAAAACTAGTAGTAAAATAATGCTGATTATTTTTTCTAAATGAAAATATTTTTTATTAAAAGATAACAGCAACAAGGCGACAAATAAATTTAAGCTAGTAATTAACAAAGTAATATTAATTAAGTTTAATTGCTTAATTAATACATAAAACAAAACACTAGATACAAACATTCCTAAGTAATCATAATAAAGGCAAAGATTTTTTTTACTAGAAAGATCTAATAAGTTAGGTAATTCTAAGCCAGAAAAAAAACCAATTAATATAGAGGGTAAGTGAATTAAAAAATAAAAAAGCATAGGGTAAATTTTATTTTGAAAAGAGCTAGTATATAGTATCCAATAAGGGCTAAGAAGCCCAAGGGCGGTTAAAATAATTTCTGTTTTAACCAGTAAGGAAATTAAGTTTTTTGATTTTTTATAAGTATAATACAAAGACCCTAGGCCCAAAGAAAACATAAAAATACCCATTGTAACAGAGTAATAAAAAAGGGTTCCTCCAAAACTCACTGCTAAAAGTTGAGATAAAATTAATTCATAACTAAGACTGCATAAGGCTACAATAAAACTAATAAAATAAATAATAGTGCTGGGTAAGGCAAACAATGCTAATTCTGCCTTTCTAAAGCTTGAAAAGCCAAACCGTAATACTTAATTTTTTTAATCATAGCAAAAAGGCCGTTACTGCGAGAAGGAGAAAGGTGTTCGGACAGTTGTAGTTTTTTTAAAAAAAGGGGTTCGGTGGCTAAAACTTCTGAAGCACTTAGCCCATTGTAAACAGACAAAACTAAAGCCAGTAAACCCTTTACAATAATAGCGTCGCTGTCGCCTTTAAATTCTATTTTGTTTTGAGAATTTATAGAAGCCACAAGCCATACTTGTGACTGGCAACCTTTGACAATATTGTCTTCGGTTTTTAATTTTTCCTGTAAAGGAGTTAAGGTTTTTCCCAGCTGAATAATGTGCTTGTATTTATCTTCCCAACTTTCATAATTACGAAAGCTATTAATAATTTTTTGTTGAGGGTCTAAAGTTTTTAACATTGTGCTTTAGTGGGTTTGTGGTAACTCGCGCGCCTCGAAACCAGCATAATGACTTAAAGGTCTAATAATTCTATTGGCAGAGTTTTGTTCCATAATGTGGGCAGCCCAGCCAGTAATTCGGCTCATTACAAAAATAGGAGTAAACATTTCGATTTCAAAACCCATCATAAAGTAAGCAGGCCCTGCAGGAAAATCTAAATTGGGGTGAATATTTTTTTCTTTTAACATAACTGTTGCTAAAGTATCAGAAATATCCATCCATTTTTTTTGATTAGTAATTTCTGCCATTTTTTTAGCATACTTGGTCATTGTAGGTACTCGAGAATCTCCTTTTCTATAAACGCGGTGTCCAAAACCCATTACTTTTTTCTTAGCTTTAATGGCATTTAGCATCCATGCTTCTGCATTTTGTACAGAATCAATTTCTTTAAGCATATACATAACTTGTTCATTAGCTCCTCCGTGTAACGGGCCTTTTAAAGCGCCCACTCCGCCCACAACCGCACTGTAAAGATCAGACAGTGTGGAACTAATCACTCGAGTGGTAAAAGTAGAGGCATTAAAACTATGTTCTGCATATAAAACTAAAGACACTTCAAAAGCTTTTAAAACTTCTTTTTCGGGAATTTTTCCAAAGCACATATTAAAAAAGTTTTCGACAAAGTTTAAGTTTTGGTCGGGCTCAATCATCGCTAAGCCTTTTTTTCTACGGTAATCATAAGCGATAATAGTAGGAATTTTTGCAAGCAAAGAAATGGCTTTGTCTAAATTGATATTTAGGGAAGAGTCCCAAGTTCTTTCGTCATTAGAGCCAATAATACTAATCGCTGTTCTAAGCGTATCCATATAATGGGCTTTTTTACTTAAAGTATTAAGGCTTGTTGTAACACTGCTACTTAATTTTCTATACTCTTTTTCTTTGGCGATAAATTTTTTTAATTCTGAAGGGCTGGGTAATTCGTTATGCCACAAAAGGTAAGCCACTTGAATAAAGCTACATTTTTCCGCCAAGTCTTGAACTTTATAACCGCGGTAAACCAAAGAGTTTATATCTGGCATTACTTTAGAAATACTGGTTTCATCAACTATAACACCATCTAAACCTTTTTTGATTTCTGTATTTTGCACATCCTCTCCTTACTATTTTATTAGTTACCTTCTTTATTATTTTTTAAATCAAAATTAAATATACTTTTATCAAAGCTTTCATAATCTTTATACTTTAAAATTTCATAAAGCCTTTTTCTTTCTTGCATATTACTAACAATGCTTTTTTGATCTCCCGTCGTTTTAATATGCTGCAAACCCTCTTCTACGGCTTTCATAGCCAGGCGTAAAGTGGTAACAGGATAAATCACCAAAGAGTAACCCATATTTTCTAATTGTTTTTTTGTTAAAAGAGGAGACTTTCCAAACTCGGTCATGTTGGCCATTATTGGCGCATCCACTTGCTTTTTAAAGTCTTCAAATTCTTTTTCACTTTGTAAGGCTTCGGGAAAGATCATATCGGCTCCAGCATCCATGTAAGCCTTTGCTCTATCCACAGCCTTGCTAAATCCTTCAGAGCTACGAGAATCCGTGCGAGCAATTAATAAAAAATTAGAATCCGTTTTTGCATTAGTTGCGGCTTTAATTTTTTTAGTCATTTCGGCCACGCTCACTAAAGATTTATTATCTAAATGCCCACAGCGTTTAGGGTTAACTTGGTCTTCTAGGTGGCAACCCGAAAGGCCTAGTTCTGTTAATTCTTGAATACTACGCACTAAGTTCATAGGTTCGCCAAAGCCTGTGTCTACATCGATTATAGAAGGAAGGCAGCTAGCCCTAGCAATACTGCGCCCCCTTAGGCTAACTTCTGTTAAAGTGGTTAGCCCAACATCAGGTAGAGCTAAATCATTAGATAGTACAGCGCCAGATATATAAATGCCATCAAAGCCTAGCTCTTCAATAAGCATGCTAACTAATGGAGAAAAAGCTCCTGGAAACTGTAAAAGGGTGTTTTGCTTTAGCTTATCTTGTAAAAGCTGTCTTTTCTCTTGGGCTGTAGTGGTTGGGAAAAGCATGATGTTTTATAACAAAAAAAGCAACAGTGAGCAAGGCTTTGAAAAGCTTTAGTGTTTTTTTAAGGGTTTTAATAAGTCTGCAAGAATTTTATGTGTATTGGGTTTGCTAGATTCTGTTGTGGCTTTGTAATTGGTATTTGTAGTTTTTAAAAGATTTTGAAAAACACTTTTGCAGTCCTTTTTTTTACAAACAAAGTTTTGTTCACTAATAGCCATGGTAATGTTTTCGTATAACCACTGGATAATAGAAAACTTATAATTGGTAATTTCTTGTACAAAAGTGTCAGACTCTGTTCCTAAGTTATGGTGCTGCTTATCAGAGGCTTTTGTTTTATTTAGCGAGTAGCTTTGTGTCGCATTTTTATTTTTTGATACGCGAACTTTTTCTGTAAATAAAAGAATTTCTTTAAAAGAAAAGCTTATCTCTTGATTAAAATTACGAGCACATTTTCCGCAAACAGTGTTTAAATTTCCCGTATTAAAAGCTTCTAGCAGAAAATTATTTTTACCCATGGGAGTAATGCTTAATTCAATAATAAAGTCTTGAAAAGTACAGTGGCTTTTTAAGTCTTTAACTAAAGAGGTGTAAGCAAGATCACTTTCTTTTAACGAAAAGGATTCTTGTTCTTGAATAAGTTCTAAATCTAAAAATCCATCAGCGCTAATTAATTTCACGGTGAAGTTTTTATAGTTAAATTAGTTTCCCCAAGAGTCAGATATGTATAAAATACTTTCTGGCTGATCGATAAATGGGTTTCTTGTTTGATTGATAGCAAAAATGGCTTCATTTCTTTGTTTTTCAAATGCGTCCACAGGGTCTAACTGACTCCAGCGGTTAAACATTTTTCTTTTTTCTTTAGATAAAGGCATTTGGTATCGTAAGGAAAAATAAAGCATAGCTCGGGCAACATTCCCTTTGTAATTATGAGGGGGCTCGAAATGAGTTTTCGAGCTATTTTTAGTTAAACCTAATTTTGCCGTTCCACAAGATTTAGATACAGAGTTAACAACTTCTCCAAAAGGATGATTGCTTCGTTGGCTGTTAGTGGGGGCATCAGCGGGATAAAGAATATGGAGGTCTGTTTTTTGTATTGTTCTAGAAAATTGGTGAGTAAAGCGACTTTGTGGCCAAATATGCTCTGTGTTCAGAACAGAAGGGCTAGGAATTTGATTTGGACCTAAATAGGATTTTTTAAAATCTTTATTAGTAAAAGTTTTGCTACAATAAATACCATCTATGGAATAAGTATTTTTAGAATGGCCTTTTAAATGTAGCTTTCCAAAAAGTAATTTTCTTGCATCGCGATAGGCTTGTTGTCGTTTTAAGAAACAGGCAAGTATAGGTTTTTTATTTTTGCAGGTTTTGTATTTAGAGGTTGGAAAAAGCTTAGCTAGCTGTAGGGTAAATCGTTTTTTTAATTGTTTTAATTGTTCAGAAGGAAGTAAAGCTAAAACATTCCAAGGTTGTGTGTTTGCTATTTCATACCTCTGTTGCACATTTTTAAAACTTTTTTGTAATGCAGGGGAGGAGTAAAAGTTAAAAGCAAAAGAAGAGGACATTAGAAAGGTTGTAGAAAAAAGAACAGTAACAATCAAGACAGAAAAACGGTTAGTATTGGTAAAAAAGCTCATGCTAAAACCTCTTAGTTTGTTAATATTTATCGTTCGTTATTATTATCTTAGATTATTAGCAATTAAGTCAATAAGTTATTAATTTTGCATTAAATGTGTGCACAAGATGGCTGCTTCGTACTCAATAGGTAAGGTTCATTAATGGCAATATAAAAACATTTCTTTTTTTTTGACTTGTGGGAAAATGGGGGTATAAGTTTTTACACACAATAAGACTGTCTTAAACTCCGTTTTCCCCTCTAGCGTTATGATGATTTTAGGTTGCGAAGCTTTACTAGCAGATAGTAAAAAAATACAAAATTTAAAAGGAAAAAAAATCGCTATGGTGGTGGGGCCCGCCTCGGTAAATTCGCAATTACAAAATTCTTTTAAGGAATTTTTAAAAGCAGGCCTATCTATTAATATACTCATTGGACTGCAGCATGGTTTTGATGGAGATAAGCAAGACAATATGGTAGAAACTCCTCACCAGCTAGATAAAAATAATGCACTTCCTGTGTATAGTTTGTATTCAAAAACCCGCCGTTTAAGTAAAGAAATGCTTAGTCAGTTTGATGTACTACTGTTTGATATTCAAGATGTTGGTTGTCGCATTTATACTTACTTAACTAGTTTATTTTATATTTTAGAAGATTGCGAAGCGGCTAATAAAGAAGTTTGGATATTAGATCGTCCTAACCCTGTGGGGCGAAAAGCAGAAGGCTTTTTGTTACAAAAACAGTGGAAAAGTTTTGTGGGTGCTGCACCTATTTTATTACAACACGGTTTAACTTTAGCAGAGGCCGCTTTGTGGTATAAAAAGGAAAAAGATTTAAAAACGCATTTAACTATTATTCCCATGGTCAATTATAATATTAACGACCAGCCGTGGCCTAAACATTTAAGTTGGATTAACCCCAGCCCCAATTTACCAAGGCTTTCTAGCACAATAGTTTACCCAGGAAGTGTATTAATAGAGGGAACGACTTTATCAGAGGGCCGTGGCACCACTAGGCCCTTAGAGGTTATAGGGGCTCCTTATTTAAATACAAAAAAAATCTTAGAAATTTTAAAAAATGATTTTGCTAAATATACACAACATTGTGTTATTCGTGAAATGCACTTTGAACCCAGTTTTCATAAATTTAAAGCGCAAACCTGCAAAGCTTTACAAATTCATGTAGACCACCCTGGTTACACTCAAGATTTTCAAGCTTTTCGCTTAGTCGCTATACTATTAAAAATTATTAAAAGCCTTTACCCCAACAAAGAGTTGTGGTCTCAGCCTCCCTATGAGTATGAATATAAAAAATTACCCATTGATTTAATTAGCGGTTGTGATTTTTTAAGAAAGTGGGTGGAATCTACAGACTCTATAGATTTGTTAGAAGACAAATTGCAGTCTGATAAAGCACAGTGGGTAAATAGTCGAAAAGACTATTTACTGTATTAATTTTTCAATAGTCTTTTTTAAAATTTTTGAAAAAAAATATAAAAGTGCCAAAGCACCAATTATACTTTGCGAGCTGCGTAGTATTCTGTAAACAAACCGGGTTCAAATTCAAAAGGAATATGTCCCACAGTGGGTACGGCTTGTAAAACTCCAGAAGGTAAGTTGCCTTTGTCTTCTCTTCTTAAAAAGTCAGGAACTTCTAACCTTGGGCTATTAGTAGCTTGAACAACCGCTTGGTTTTCCTTAGCTTTTTCAGAAATACTAACGCTTGCTCCTTGGGGAACAATGGCAGAACCAATATTTAAAACCACATCATTTACTAGTACATGTTTGTGTGAAACCAATTGTCTAGCTGCACGAATACTTGGTGCCATTCCTAAACGAAAAACCACATTATCTAACCGGCTTTCTAGTAACCCAGCTAAAGTATTTACCCAGTTAGTAGAAGAACCTTTTTTTGCTTTTTTAATAAAGTTTCTTAATTGCTTTTCTTTTATATTATAATGAAAACGAATTTTTTGCTTTGCCTCTAATCGTAAAGCATAATCAGAATATTTGCGCCTTTTGTTTCCATTTTCGCCAGGAGGGTAGGGGCGGCGATCTAAGGCTCCTGGTTTTCCTAAGCCGGGTAGTTCTGTACCCAGTCGTCTTTGTGTTTTAAATCTTACGATTTGTCTTGTGTTTTTTGCTGCCATACTGCTATTTCCTTTTCGCTCTTTTTTATGGGTTATAATTTATTTATATAGCCCGAGTCAAAGTTATTTCTTTTCCTTTCAAAAACAGTCTACCATAACGAATATGAATAAAAATGCAATAATTATTTGTATTTCTTTTGTATTTTGTTAACTATAAGGACACAGCAAGCAATTTTGACAAGAAAGGGAGGGGTTGTGTTAACGCAGATCTTTAATTTAGAGTTTTTATTTGGATTATCTAGCAGTTTGGTAATAGGTTTATCTTTAGTTAGTATTATATTTGCAGCTTACTTTTCGCTGCCTTCCACAGTGTGGTTTATTTTTTTAGTATTTCAAGTTTCCTTATGGAGCAGTTCTTGGTTATGTTTTGCTTTGGGAGTGGCGGCGAGCATTTTATTATTTATCCCCTTTGTACGGTCTAGAATCATTTCTTCTTTAGTTTTGCGTTTGTTAAATAAATGGAAAGTTGTTCCAAAAATTTCTTCCACCGAAAGAGAAGCTTTAGAGGCGGGGCAAACTTGGATAGAAAAAGAATTTTTTTCTTCTAAACCTAGTATAAAAAAAATTTTAAACCAAAAGCCTGCGGTATTAACCCAAGAGGAACAAGCCTTTTTAGATGGTCCTACCCAAGAGTTGTGTGAAAAAATAGATGATTGGAAAATTTGGAAAAGCAGAGACATAGAAGAAGAAACTTTACAATTTATCAAAGAAAAAAAATTTTTAGGAATGATTATCCCTAAAGCACAGGGGGGGCTAGAGTTTTCGGCCGCAGCACATAGTGCGGTTATTCAAAAAATATCTTCTCGCTCTGTGGTGGTAGGTATTACTGTTATGGTTCCTAATTCTTTAGGGCCCGCCGAATTATTAATTCATTATGGAACACAAAAACAAAAAGATTACTACCTTCCTCGATTAGCCATAGGAAAAGAAATTCCTTGTTTTGGATTAACCGAGCCAGGCGCGGGTAGTGACGCAAGCTCTATTACCTCTGAAGGGGTGTTGTTTAAAGAAGATGGAGTTATTAAAATTCGTTTAAATTGGAATAAGCGGTGGATCACTTTAGCTAGTATTTCTACAGTGATTGGTTTAGCCTTTCGCTTAAAAGACCCAGAAGCTTTATTAGGGGGGAAGAAAGATTTGGGCATTACTTGTGCCTTAATTCCTTCTAAAACAGAGGGTGTAGTATTGGGCCGTCGTCACGACCCTATGTCTATAGCTTTTTACAATTGTCCTACTCAAGGAAAAGATGTGGTTGTCGAGGCAGAGACTAGCATTATTGGTGGTCTTAAAGAGGCTGGACAAGGCTGGAAGATGTTAATGAAATGTTTATCAGTAGGCCGTGGAATTTCTTTAGTAGCTACCAGCACAGGAGGAATAAAGCTGGTTACCAAAACTAGTTCTAACCACGCATTAATTAGACGACAATTTGGCATGCCTATTGGTAACTTTGAGGGTGTGGAAGAAGTTTTAGCAGAGATGAGCGGAATTTGTTACAAAGCCGAGGCCGTTAGAGCTTATACATTAAGCGCATTAAACCAAGAAATAAGTCCACCGGTAGTTACAGCAATGGCCAAATATTCCACCACGGAATGGTGCCGAACGGGTTGTAACAAGGCTATGGATATTTTAGCAGGTAGTGGTATTTCCATGGGCCCAAAAAATCAAGTGGCTATGTCTTATATTGCCTCTCCCATAGGGATTACTGTAGAGGGGGCTAATATTTTAACGCGCACCCTTATTATTTTTGGGCAAGGGGTATTTCGGGCTCACCCTTACGCACTTTTAGAGATGCAAGCTTTAGCAGAAGGAGATGTGAAAAAATTTGATAAAGCCTTTTTTTCTCACTTAGGGCATATTTTTACCAACATTTGTCGCACTTTTCTTTTTAGTATTAGTAGAGGCTATATTTACCAAAAAAATTCGGTGCCTGGTTTAAAACGCTATGTACAAAAATTTATGTGGGCTACCAGTGTATTTTCTTTAATGTCTGATATGGCCATGGCTTTAATGGGAGGAAGTTTAAAGCGTAAAGAAAAAATGACAGGTCGGTTTGCCGATGTTTTATATAATTTGTATACCATCTCGGCGATTTTTCACAAATATTCACATAGTGCTTATCAAACAGAAGAAGAGTTGTCGGTGGTAAAAAATAGTTTAAACCAAGTGTTTTATGATATTCAAAAAGCCTTTGATGGTATTTTTGTTAATTTTAAAGTGCCTTTTGTTAGCTGGTTTTTTACGCACTTTATTCAGTATTGGTCGTCTTTTAATATTATAGGAGTACCTTCTTCTGATGCCTTGTCTCATAAGGCAGCTAAAGTTTTGCTAAGAGATTCGGATTTTCGAGACTCTTTATTTGAAGGAATCTTTTTGTCTAAAAACTCTGATGATGATTTTTTTAAGCAAACCCAAGCTTTTAAAATAACTCATGAGTCTAAAAGTTTAGAGAAAAAATTTAAAGCTTTGTGTAAAAAAAATGCTATTCCAAAAGGGAAAATAGACCTTAGGTTAAAACAAGCATTAGAAAAGAATCTACTAACTCAAAAAGAATATGACTTTCTTTTAAAGGCTCACCAAATGCGTTGGGACTGTATTCAAGTGAATGACTTTTCTGAAGAAGAATTTCGCCAAGCTTAAGTGACAAGCTTAAGTGACAAGCTTAAGTACAAAGCTTAAGCGCCAAGCTTAAGTACAAAGTTTAAGTGTTGGGCCTTTTAGGCGTAAACAAGCCTTGCTTAGTTTCTTAAAATATGGTTTATTTTTCTGGTACTTATATTTGTAAACAAAATAAGTGGAATTAATAAAGAGGTTTGTATGAAAAAATCTATTCACCCCAACAACCGTTTTGTAGTTTTTCAAGATATGTCTTGTGATTTTAGTTACTTAACTAAATCTACAGTGCACACCAAAGAAACTATCCAGTGGGAAGACGGCAAAGAATACCCTTTAGTAAAGGTAGAAGTATCTAGTCAATCTCACCCCTTTTATACAGGCCAAAATCGTTTATTAGACACAGAAGGCAGAGCAGAGCGCTTCCGTAAAAAATACGGCAGTCGTGCTAAGTCTGTTAAAAAACCTAGCTAAACTTCGTTTTTCTAATTTCTACTTTGTTTTTCTAATTTCTAACTAGCTCTTCCTGCTTTTTGAATGGCAGAGCTTTTTCGGATAATCATTATTTTAATTTGATGGGGATATTTACATTCGGTTTCTACTTTTTCCACCAGCTCTTTATGTAAGTCTAAAATGCGCTTATCAGACACTCTTTTGCTATCTACAAACACGCGCAGTTCTCTACCTGCATTTAAAACCAAGGTGTGTGTAATTTCGTTAAAGCTATTACCAATTTCTTCTAATTGATCCATTTTTTGATTATAACTATTGGCAGTAGACCTTCTGGCTCCAGGCCTTGCTCCCGAAAGGGCATCAGCAGCAATAACTAAAAAATCTAAACTGCTTTTTGGAGGAGTATCGTGATGATGCGATCGAATAGCATAAACCACATCGGGGTTTACATCATGTCGGGCTAATAAATCCGCACCAATTACTGCATGACCCCCTTGCTTGTTGTGGTCAATGGCCTTTCCTAAATCATGTAGCAGGCCAGAAAGTCGATATTTTTTTACTTCTGCATCAATTTCTGAAGCTAATAAACCACACAAAAACCCCACCTCTAGGCAATGAGCATATTGGTTTTGTGTAAAAGAGTAACGATACTGTAAAGTGCCAAAAACATTTAAAATATTATTATGAAGAGGCTTAAGTTGCAGTTTTTGAAAGGCTTTTTTTCCATCATCTTGAATAGTTTTTAATAAATAGTTTTTTTGTTTCTTTAGTATTTCTTCCATCTGTCCGTCTTGCAAAGGTTTTTTGTAAAAAAGAATTTTTTCTAAAAAGTCGCTGGCCCATTTTCTTCTCATAGGGTCTCGGGTTAAAACCTCCACGGTTTGTTCTGTGGTTTTAATAGTTAGTTCGCAAATGCTTTCTAGTTTAGGGAATAAATGAGAGTGGGTTTCGCAAAAAAAATGAAAATGTTCATCGCTATTAAAAGTAATAATCCCAATACCTCTATGAGGGCAATAAGGCATGGTAAAGCGATTTAAACCGTTGTGTAAAATATTTTTCGCTTTCTTTTCTGCCATAACACTAAGGCTTTCTAGTAATTCTTTGCTTTGTATTTTTGCATTTTGTTCTAATTGATTTCCTCTTTTTTCTTTTAAGTACTCCTTCATATCAACAACATTAGCTTGTGCAGAATTTTCTAAATTAGTTTTTAATATATTTTTTTGTACTTGATTATCTTTTTTTGTTTGCTCTACTTCTTTTTCTTTAGTTTTCATTTCTAATGTATTTTTTTCAATAATACTGCTTATTTTTTTAGATATTTTTGTTTTTTCTACAATTTTTTCCGAATAAAAGCGTTCTTGTCTTTTTAAATAAGATTGCGATTGCTGTTTTTTATGTTCTAGTCGATTTTTTTTTCTTAAAAGAAAGTCTCTGTTTTCTTGCCTATAAACGCTTTCTCTTTCTTGCAGTTTTTTTAATTGCGCTTTATTTTTTTGTTCGGTTTGTAAAAGAATATCTTTTGCTTGCCGATGCGCTTTAAAAAATATTTTTTTATTTTTTAAAAAAATAGAAAAAAAGAAAAAAAACAAACCTAAAATTAATCCAAGCATAATATATGTAATCATTTTTTATCCTTTAAATAATAAACACTTTTTACATTTCTTTGTAATTGGGGCCACTTCCCCCTTCACGCGGTTCCCACCGTGGGCCTAACACATCAGTGGCTTTGCAATCTATACAGTTAGGAGCATTAATTATTAGTTGCTCATCTTTCCATTCGTAAACTCCCGCAGGGCAAAGAGCACTATAAAACTCTGCAGTGCTTTTATCTATATCTTTTACGCTACTTAAATGGCAAGGAATATCATCTCTGGTTTTGTTTCCAGATAAATAAACAGCATCCACTTTACTAATCACAGGGATACTAGGGTTTAACGGAAGACTTTCTAATTTTGTATTAAAAGTTTTGTCTTCTTCGGCATCTTCTTTTAGGGGAGGGTTTTTAAAAACTAAGGCATTTAATTTTAAACTTAATAAACCGGCTTTAATACCTCCTGTAATAAAACCTTTTTTAAAGCTAGGTCGTATTTCGCTGACCTTTTGTAAATCGCTTTTTATAAAACTTTGGTTAATTTTTTTTTGATAAGAAGATAGTTGTTCTTTAGAAAAATCATTTTTTTGTAAAGCTTCAAAGGCACTTTCTGCTGCAAACATACCCGAGTACATAGAGTAATGAATTCCTTTAAGGGCAGGAACATTAACAAACCCCGCCGTATCACCAGCCATTAAAACACCATCGCCATAAAGTCTTGTGGGCAAAGCCCCCCAGCCACCTTCGGGAATGGTTTTAGCGCCCCATTCTAAAATTTCTCCACCTTGTAAAATTTTTTGAAATACGGGGTGTTGTTTTAAATGTTGTAATTTTTTATGCACATCTACCGAGTGTTTTTTGTAATCCAACCCAATAACCAAGCCAATAGAAACCTTGTTTTTTCCCATAGGATATATCCAAGACCCTCCAAAGTCAGAAGTATCTAAAGGCCATGCTAAGGTATGAATAATATGCTCTAAATTTTTAGGAACCTTCCAAAGCTCTTTAACTCCTAAGGCATAAATCTGCTTAGACTCTCCCGCTAAGTTTTCTTTTTGTATATAAGCTTGAGTTAAAAGCCCGCGAGTGCCTTCGCACAAAACACTAACTTTCGCTTTAATATTTACAGACGGCGTATATTGCGCGCCGGGGCTAGAATCGCGATTTAATCCACTAGGAGTGGTGCGTACACCAGTAATTTGCTTTCCATTTACCAGTAAGCTTTTTGCCGGAAAACCCGTAAAAATATTAACCCCTAAACTTTCTGCCTCTTGGCCTAAAAACCTTAGCATTTCGCATAGCGAGGCGGTGTAATTGCCTTTATTGCGCATAGTGGGAGGGGTGGGCAGCTTAAAGGCTTTGTTTTTTGTTAAAAAAAGCACTTTTTCTTTAGTCACTTTATCTTTAAAAGGAAGGTCTTTTATAGATTTTTCTGGAAATAGTTCTAAAAAGGCTTTGGGGTTAACTACCGCTCCAGACAAGCTATGGCCACCCAACTCGGCAGCTTTTTCTAAAACTCCAATTTCTAAATTTAAATTTTCTTTTTTGGAGAGTTGAGCTAGTTTGATAGCTCCAGCTAGGCCTGCAGGTCCCGCGCCTATAAAAAGCACATCTAAGGGTATTTCTTCTTCTCCTGAAAATTGAGAATCAGAAATTAAAAAGGGGTTGCTATCTAGTTTTTTTTGCTTGTCTAAGGGTTTGCTCATAGTTTTCTCAATATTAGGAACTTTAGAATAAATCTTACTTTTATAAATGTCTATTATTTAAAAGCCTTGGCATTTTATTATTTGCAAAGTGGTGGTTCTTGTTGTATTTAATGCTTAAATTAACAATAGCTTAAAGGAAAACAATGAAAAGGTTAATGCAAGCTTGTTATTTATTGTTGTTTTTTTACATGGCTGCTTGTTCAGACCCCACAGTGGGCTCTAAAAACCGCCCCTTTACCATGTATTTTGTGCCAGCCATTGATGCCAGAACCATTTCTGTAACTACAGATAAAGTGGTGGATTATGTGGCAAAGTATGTCTCTCAAGCCCTTTATAATAAGCCAACAGGGTTTTATGTAAAAGGCTCTATACCTTCTAGCTACATAGCTATTGTAGAAGCTTTTGGAACACAAAGGGCTGATTTTGCTATTTTTAACACTTTTGGATATATTTTAGCAAAAGATGTTAAAAAATATCCTGTAGAAGCCATTTTAACCGTAGAGCGAGAAAAGGGAAAAAGAAGCTACCATTCGCAAATTTTGGTAAGAGCCGATAGCAATATTAAAACTTTGCAAGATTTAAATGGTAAGCGTTTTGCTTTTTCTGACCCAGCCTCTACATCGGGCTATATTGTTCCCCATAATATGTTAACAAAGGCAGGGGTAAAGTTAAAATCTCATGTGTTTGCACAAAAGCATGACAATGTAGTGGCCATGATTTACCAAAAGCAGGTAGATGCAGGGGCTACCTTTTACGACAACCCCATAGTTAAAACCATAAATGGAAAAAAAGTAAGAGTACTAAGAGATGCGCGAGCACGGGTGCTAACACAATTTCCTGATGTAGAAAAAAAAATAAAAATTTTAAAAATATCGCAAGGCATACCTAATGAGCCCTGGATGATACGGTCTAACCTTTATAAAGATAAAGAAAAAAATAAAAAAGTAAAAAAATTAGTTAAACAAGCATTATTAGAATTTCAAAAAAGTAAAGAAGGTTATAAAGCCTTAAAAGCACTTTATGACATGAACCGTTTGGTAGAAGTAAAAGACAGCGTTTATGATGACATCAGAAAAATGATTTTAAGCACAAAGTTAGATTTAGAAGGCACTTTAAAAAAGAAAGATAAAAAAATAAAGAAAAAGTAAATTATGAGCAATACCGCTTTAGAAGTTAAAAATTTAGAAAAATTTTACGAAAATGGCGTCCATGCTTTAAGTTCCGTCTCCTTTACTGTTAAGCAAGGAGAATTTTTGGCAGTCATTGGTTTAAGTGGCTCGGGTAAGTCGACTATGCTTAGGTGTATTAATGGTTTGGTACCTGCCTCTTCTGGGGAGGTTTACTTTCAAAATCAAAATATAATTGGTTTAAAGGCAAAAGAGTTAAGATCAGCCCGCAAATCCATAGCTATGGTTTTTCAACATTTTAATTTAATTTCTAGAAGAAGTGTTTTAATTAATGTGCTTTCGGGGGCTTTAGCAAAAACGGCTTTATGGAAAGGTATTTTTTCTAAATTTTCTAAAGAAGACATTGATAAAGCTATGGGTAGTTTAGAACTGGTGGGCTTAAAAGACAAAGCCTATGTTAGAGCCGACGAACTTAGTGGAGGCCAGCAACAGCGAGTAGCTATTGCTCGAGCGCTTATGCAAAATCCAGAAATTTTACTCGCCGACGAGCCAGTAGCCAGTCTTGACCCAGCCACTTCGCATTTGGTTATGGATCACTTGGCTTATATTAATAAAACATTAAACAAAACAGTAATTTGTAATCTGCATTTTTTAAGTTTAGTTCGAAAATACGCTACCAGAGTAATTGCTTTAAAGGCGGGAAAGTTAGTTTTTGAAGGCTCTCCTTTAGATATTGATGAAGCTTGGTTTAAAAAAATTTATGGCGAGCAAGCAAAAGAGGTAGGAATTGAATAATTTTACAACCGTAGAGGGTTTTGAAAATCATGTTTCCGAAGAAAAGAAAAGAGGAAAAGTTAAAGCTTTTGTTATTAATTTTTTATTAACTTTTTATTTATTTTTTGCTTTGTCTTTTTTTACCTCTCATATGATTTATGAAAAAAATATTTTACCAGCTTTTTCTTATATTATCTTACTAATTACTAGTCTTATTTTTGCTTTTTGGTGGACTTCTAAAAACAGCTCTTTAGGAGCTATGGCTGTGTACAAAACCAATAAATTTTTAAAAAATCGACCAGAGCTACACTCTGAGTTTCAATTTTTTTCTTTTTCTGGAATTTTCCTTTTCTTAGTTTTTGTTTTAAATGTTTTATTGGGAAGTATTTTAGTAGATATTAATCTTTATTTATTATTTAGCTCACAAGGTTTAAGTGGTGCTAAGCGAATATTTTCTGCTTTGTTACAACCTAACTGGAGCATTATTGTTCAAGTGCTGTCTAGCATGGTAGATACTATTTATATTGCATTTTTAGCGACTTTTATTGCTGTGCCCATTGCTTTTTTCTTTAGTTTTTTTGCCGCTCGAAATTTAGCTAGCAAATTTCCTTTTGGAAAGTCTATCTATACGGTCATTAGGTTTTTTTCTAACTTTACTCGTTCGGTAGAACCTTTAGTATGGGCAGTAATTTTTTCTGTTTGGGTAGGGGTTGGTCCCTTTGCAGGAATGTTAGCTTTATCTATTCACTCTGTTTCTTCTTTAATTAAATTATACTCCGAGCAAATTGAATCGGTTAGTAAAGGTCCTTTAGAGGCTATCGAAAGCACAGGGGCCCATCCTGTTTTAGTAATATGGTATGCTGTTGTTCCTCAAATTATTTTACCGTATTTGTCTTTTACTATTTATCGCTGGGATATTAATATTCGCATGGCCACAGTAATTGGTTTAGTTGGTGGTGGGGGGATTGGTACTCTTTTGGTTCAGTATCAAGGCTTGGCTCAATGGAACGAAGTGGGCACCATTGTTATTGTCATTGCCTCGGTGGTATGGTTGATGGATTATTTAAGTGCAAAATTAAGAGAAGCTATTTACTAAAAGTAGTTTTTAACTTATGAAGTCTTTAGTCTATCTTGATAATAATGCAACCACTCCCTTAGCTCCCTTTTTAAAAAATCCTTTAATTCAAAAAATGGAAGAATGGGGCAACCCCAGTTCTGTTCATTATGCAGGTAGAGGGCCTAAAAAAATTATACGCGAGGCTCGTCAAAATTTAGCAAAATTGCTAAAAGTCAGTCCTTTAGAGCTAATTTTTACCTCGGGAGGTAGCGAAGCCAACAACTTAGCTTTGCAAGGCATTTTTTTCTCTCAGATATTACCACACTTATTATCTTCTTTTAAAAATAAGGATACTGTTTTTCGTAATCGATTTATTATTAGTGCAGTAGAACACCCTAGCGTTTTTAAAACAGCAGAATATTTAAAAACATTTGGACTAAAGTTAGATATATTACCGATAAATAAAAACGGGCAAGTGGATTTAAATCAGTTGCAATCTTTATTGGGCGAGGATGTAGCTATGGCCTCTATAATGTATGCCAATAACGAAACGGGTCATATCTTTCCTATTAATAAAATTAGTAAAATGCTAAAAAGCTGTGGTGCTTTGTTACATTGCGATGCTGTTCAAGCCTTTGGTAAGTTACCATTAAATTTAAACACATTGGGTGCCGACCTTGTTTCTTTTTCTTCTCATAAAGTGTATAGCCTAAAAGGCTCGGGTTTATTATATGTAAAAAAAGGTGTGCATTTAAATGCTTTAATTCAAGGTGGAGGGCAAGAACGCTTTAGAAGGGCGGGCACAGAAAATACTTTGTCCATAGCCTCTTTGGGGTTAATGGCCGAACATATGTTAAAAGAAAAGCTAATTTCTAATTATTTTACACAAATGCAAAATTTGCGTGATTTTATGGAAGAAGAAATTATAAAAAACATTAAAATCGCTACAATTATCGGAAAAGATTGCGCAAGGTTACCCAATACTTCTAATATTTTATTTTCTAATTTAAATGGCGATAGCTTGTTAGTTAGTTTAGATTTAAAATCTATAAGTTTAAGCACCGGATCGGCGTGTAGCTCGGGCAGTTCCGAACCTAGCTCGGTATTAAAAGCCATGGGTTATAGTGATGAACAAGCCAATTCGTCTTTGCGTATTAGTTTAGGGTGGCAAACCAGCAAAAAAGATATTGTATTTTTTGTTAAAGAGTTAATTGCTGTGGTAAAACATTTAAGCCAATTGTAATTTTCCATTTTTAACTAAGCAATTTTTAACTAAGCCAATTGTAATTTTCCATTTTTTGCTAAGCAATTTTTAACTAAGCATTTTTAACTAAGCATTTTTTGCTAATAATTTTTTCCAATTACAAAAAAGAGAATCTAAAAATATTTGCCATTTTTCCATAGGCAAAGAAGTTTCTTTAAACAAGCAAGTACTAGTGGTTGCTAAATTTTCTGGCGAGCTATAAATATTAAATCCCAAGCCTATTAACAAGCGGTTTTGCTTACCTTGATTTAAAATATCAATTAATAAACCGGCAATTTTTTTATCATTTATATAAATATCATTAGGCAACTGCAGCTTCCAAGGTAAGTTGGGCCAAGTTTTTTTAGCAGAAATAATAACTTGTTGTGCAATTTGTTCGGATAATGAGGGCAAAATATTAGTGGGTAAAAATTTATAAGACCATGTACTTAAAAAATTATCTTCCGCTTTTGATATCCAAGTTCTTTTATCTATCCGTCCTCGGCCTTGCTCTTGGTATTCGGTAATATATAGTTTTAAATTGGTATTTAGTTTAAAGGCTTCTGCTTTGGCTAAATCTTGAGTGCTTTTGGTAAATTTACTATAATCATAAGTTAAATTATTTTGTTTTGCCCACCGAAGGCTAAATTCGCCCACTGTATTAACTGGTTTTATCATAGTGGCAATAGTATTTATAATAAACCTTTTTTAGAAGGCAAGTCTTCTTGATTAAGCATTTTTTGAATTTCTTTTTCAATAAGATTTTTTGCTAAAAGTTTTACTTGTTCTTGCACATAGTCTTGCACAATGGGAGTAGCTACTTCTTTTAAAATGTTTTTAGACTGGTCTTTAAAAAAAAAATGCAATTGCTCTAGTATTATTTCTTCTATGGACTGATTAGTTTCGTCTAATCTTTTTATTTTTTTTGCTATTTTTTTCTTTGTGTTATTTTTTATGTTATTATTTATTTTTTGCGAATCCGCATTTTTTTTTGCACTGTCTTCTTCGTCTTGGGTGTAGGTTAAAGCTACTGCGGGGTCTTCGTCTTGGGTGTTCTCCCATTTTACAATAGGGTCTAATGTAACGGGGGTATCTAAGTCTTCTTCTAAAGATTCTTCAAAACTTTCTTGATAAATACACTTATGTATAATTTCTCGTAAAAATTGCCTTTTAAAAGGTTTTTCTAAAACACTATGAATAACTTTTTTTTGAAGAAGTTTTTGCATCGCCTCTGTATTTTCTGAAAAATTATTTTTTAATAAAATAATAGGAGATTTTATAAAGGTGTGACATTTTTGAATAAACTCTGCCGTTTGTGTATTTTGAATTAAAGAATCTACAAAAATAAGATGAGGTTGAAAACTATTAATAAGTTCTAGGGCAAGTTGGGGTTTATCAGTAGCTTTTAGGCTATAATCGTACCCCTTTAAAGCAACAGTAAAAGCTTGTTTTATAGCGGGGCTTTTATCAACAAGTAATATTTTTGGCGACATACTACTATGTTAAGAAATTTTTTATTCAGTAGTCAAGAGCTTCGTTTTAGAGTTTAATAAGGTTTATGATTAATCTTCTAGAGCGTTATTTATTAGTAAATTTTTTTAAAAATTGGCTCACTGTTTTGATAGTTTTAATGGGTGTTTATTATGCGGTAAGCATTTTAGAGCTAGCCTTAAGAATAGAGGTCTCATTATTTGTAATAATAAAATATTTTTTATATTTATCTACCGAGATATTTATGCAAATATCTGGTATTATTAGTGTATTAGCAATTAGCCTGACTATGGGCCAGTTACAAAGCAAAAAAGAACTTTTAGTGTGCCAAAGCTTAGGTAAGCCTTTATTTAGCATTTTAAAGCCCATATTTTTGCTATCTGCGGCTTTAAGCTTAACCTTTTTGGTAGTGCTAACTTATGTTAATCCCATATTATTAAAAAAAGCAAAGAGAGTCTACTACGAAGAAGTTTGGAAAGAAAAAACTCCTGTATTATCTTTAAATAGTAATAAAATCTGGTATGAATCCAATAATTTTATTTTTAATTTACAATCTGTAGAAAAATCAGAAAAAAGTGGAAAAGGATTGTCTTTGTATAAGTTTTCCTCTCAATGGCACTTAGATTATTTTATTCAAGCCAAGTTTGTAGATTTTTCTTCTAAGTCTTTGTGGAAGCTATATGATGGTAAAAGCTACATAGAGGATAAAAACCAGTTAGTTTTGGTTACGCCGTTTTTAGAAAAAACCATTAGTGAGCCTCCTAAAATTAAAACTTTTAATTTTAGCGTAGAGTTTTACAAATACATGAATAGCTTTCAGCTGTATAAGTTTGTAAAAAATAATCAAAACTTAGGTTTAGATACCGTTAAGTATGAAATCGAATATTATTCTCGGTTTTTATTATCTTTTTCTAGTTTATTGTTATTATTAGCATTTGTTCCTCTTAGTGTGGGGCCCTTGGTAAATCGTTTTCAAACTTACAAAAAAAGCACTTTAGGAATAGTTTTTGCTGCTCTTTATTGGTTTATTTATACCAGTAGCGTTAAAATGGCGCTAACGCTTGGCAATACATTTATTATTTTTATACCAGCTTTATTGCTTTTACTTGCCAGTATTCTTTTGTGGAAGAGAGCTAAACATTAATACTATACTTGGTATTGAATTTTCATTTTTTGAAATTGTATTTTTATAGGAATCCAAGCGCCAATATAGGCAAAAAATAATATAGAAAGTAAGCTTAATCCTAAAATAGAAAAATCTACTTTAGCCGACAAAGAATTATTGTAAAAAATATCGGGTAGTATTTGTAAGGGGTTATGCTGTAAATAAAAGCTAATGCCCAAACCTATTACTAAGCCAGAAAGCATGCCGCAAAGAGACAATATAAAGCTAATTTTCATAAATAACTGTTTAATGTGATTTTGCGAAAAGCCTATTGCATAAAGCAGCCTAATATCTTTTCTTTTTTGTGTAATTAATAAAAAAATTAAAGTCATAATAGATAAAGAATTGATAACTAAGCTAATTATAAAAAATAAACCCATTATTGATTTTTCCATATTTAAAGAAAAAAATAAAATATGGTTATCTTGCTTCCAGTTAGTTATTAAAAGGGGCAGGTTAATTGATTTAGCAAATACTTTTATATCTTTAAAAGTTTTTTCGTACTGATAGGGTTCATACAGTTGTACTTCTATAGGTACTATTTTTTTAGATAGGTTTTTGTCTAAGTTTTTAAAATAAATAAATTGTTCAGAGCTGGTTTTTGCCTCCGAGGGAAGCAAGCCTTTTACTTGTAATTGTGTATAAGGCTGCACATTTTCTATGCTAGTTAATAAAGACTGTGGTTGAAACAATAATATACTGTCACCTTCTTGAATTTGTAAATACTGCGCTAAACTTTCTTCGATATAAACAGGGTTAAGATGACTTTCTTGATACTGAAAGCTATCTAAAGGTTTTAGGTAAGGGTATTGCGCATAAGTATTTTTTAAAAACACAGAAAAATCTTTATCATTAAATTCTTTAGCAATAACACTTTGCAAGCCCGAAGTATTTGTTTTAATAATTAACTCTTGTTTTTTAACCGAGCGTATATGTTCAATATTTTTTTGTTTTTTTAAAAAGGCATTTAATTTTATCCACTGGCTTTTATAATTGTGTGCAGGTAATTTTTTGGCATTAATATTAATACTAATATGTGGCTTTGAGCCCAATAACCTTTTTTGAATTTTAGAAGACATGTCGTTCATTATATTAAGCACTATAATAAGGCCCGCTACAGAAAGGGCAGAGCTAATTAAGCAAATATAAGAAATTATTTTAATAACCGAGTTGTTAGCAGAATTAAAAAGATAATTTTTTAAAAATAATTTTATCACAGGTAGTTATAAAAAGCCCATAAATAGCATTTATGCTTTATAGGCAATAACCTCTATTTCGACCAATACATCTTTGGGTAATCGAGAGACTTCTACACAAGACCTTGCAGGAAAGTTTTTTTTAAAATATTGCGAGTAAATACTATTTACTTTAGAAAAATCATTCATATTTTTTAAAAAAATAAGGCTTTTAAATACTTGCGTTAAATTGCAGTGGTTGGCTTTTAATATATTTTCTATATTTTTAAAAACTTGATGGGTTTGCTCTTCAATGTTGTTTGAAACCAAATTGCCCTTTTCGTCTAAGGGGATTTGTCCAGACAGATACATAAAATTATTTACTTCCACAGCCTGTGAGTAAGGGCCAATGGGCTGGGCCGCTTTAGGGCTGTTTATGATTTGATACATGGAGGCTCCTTTTTTAGCTTTTAAAAGTAAAAATAAACGCCAGCTTTAAAAGGAATGTGAGCTAAGGTGTTTACTTGAATATTACCAGACTTGCTTTGTAAGCTTAGCCCTGTTTCTAATAAAAAACCAAGGCTGGGTAAGTTTACTAAAAAGAATTCGACACCCATGGTTCCCTCTATTTTAAAACCATTATTTTTAACATTGGGGATAGATAAATTGTTTCCTTTAATGTTTTCATTAATTAAACCTAAGCCTGCTCCAATAAAAAAGTGTAAATACTTTTCCATAAATAAAACTTTTTGTATTTTTCCTTCTAAAAGAAATTGAGTATGGTCTTGTTGAGTGGTAAAGCCCGAGCTAATAGTTACCGATAGCGTGGGTTGAAAGTAATAGCGAGTGGATAAGGCGGGTAGTTTAGTATTTTGATAACCCACACCAATTTTATGCAACAAATCGGTAGCTTGGCTATTTAGGCTAAAAAATACAATGATAAAAAGGCTAATAATGGGTTTTTTTAATATAGACATAGCTTTATACTAAAAAGCTTATGCCAATTTGTCTAGGTTTTTTCTAATGAAGATACTGTAGAAATGGTGCCCCGGGCCAGACTTGAACTGGCACGGCCAAAAAGGCCGCAGGATTTTAAGTCCTGTGCGTCTACCAATTCCGCCACCGGGGCAAGTAGACATTCCTCGTAATATTGTAGCAAAGGTGCCTTTATGTCAATTCTCTTATAATTGTAAAGGCATTTTTTCATTACCAAAGCTTTTGCTCAAGCCGACTTTATGTACCAGAAAAGCCTATTTTTTTAACGAAAGAACATATAATAGAAAAAACATACTTTTTGACATAGTCAGGGTGGCTTATTAAGGTGAAAAGCATGTTTAAGGTTTTTGCTGTTTTTGCAATATTTTTGCTTTCTTCAAAAGTTTGGTGTAAGCAAAACCTTTCTGCTTTAAAACTTCCTCAAAATATGGAGTTAGAAGCACAAAGTGTTATTGACGCTCAAAAAGAAAAGCAAAAGCAATTTTTAAATTTTGTTAAAAACAAGGCCTTGCAGGGAAGCTCTAGCTTTGTTCTAGAGTTTCCGTTTTACCATGTTAATGTTAAAAAAAATAATTCTCGATGGGCTAGCTTGTCTAAAAACCAAGTTTATTTTTTAGCTTTAAAGCAGGCTAGGTATAAAGTTTCTCAAGTTTTGTTTAATTTAATTTTAGAGAAAAAAAAATCGTCTTTGTTAAAAAAACGCTTACAATCCATAATAGAAGAAAAGGCTAAGTATTATATTTTTTCCGAAAAAGTGTTTCAATTTCAAGTTCATTCACAATTTTCGTTTATATCTACGGCTAAAGTGCATTTAAAAATATCTTTTGTAAATTTAAAACAAATTTTAGATAAAGAAGGCTTGCTTCATGGCATTAAGTCTAAATTTAATGTGTTGCCCATGTTTAACTTATTAAATACAACAACGGGCTATGCAAAAAATTGGTGGCAAAGTAGTACAGAGCCCTTGTTTTCTTTGGCAGTTAGTGTGGAAAAGGCTAATGCAGCTAATAAAAACTCTACAGCAACAGCATTGACTATTAAAAACATAAGCCCATTAACTAAAGAAACTAGCTTAGATAAATTTTTGGTTAATGTTAAAAAACAATTTTTAAATCACTTTGCCGAACAAGCCCAACCCTTGTCGTTGTATCTATTTCGACCAAGCCGGTTTTATTTTAAAAATTTTCTTTCTAGTTCGTTATTAAAAAAATCGGCATTTTATCCTATTAAAATAGCTTCTTATTTAGAGCCAGATTTAATATTACAAGGCGATGTTACTTATTCTTTTAACGAACAAAAGCGAATATTAACTATATTGCTTTCGTTAAAAGTTTTTAAAACGGCTAGCAAAGAAGTTGTCGTGGTTTTTAAAAAAGAAAAAAAGTGGAGTTTAGAATCAAATACAGTAGATATAAGCCCCAGCAGAAAAATAAAAACACAAATTTTAAAATTTTTTAAAGAGGCGGGAGATACCATTTTAAAAGAGCTGGTGGGAGTAAAAAACAAAGCCTTATTACAAGCTTACCCAGTGGTTTTGGTAGTAAAAGGCTCTTTAGCTCCTGCAGATTTGTATCAATTTATATCTATCGTAAAATTTCATATACGAGAAGTTTTAAACATAAAGGTGCAAACATTAAGCCGTTCAGAATTTCATTTAAAAGTAGCATCTACCTTAAAGCCTAAAGACATTGCAAAAAAAATTAAGCACTTAAATTTACCCAATTACACAATTAAGGCAGTGTCTTTATTTTCTGACAAAAGTAAAATTGGATTTTTTTTAAAAAAGCACAAAAATAAGTAATTAAGCCTATGAACATTTATAGTCAGTGGGCCGAACTTTCTCCTTATTTAAAGGCTTTGTCTTTTCAAGAAAAATGCGTATCCAATATTTTAAGCAAAAATGCGAATAAAAAAGTAGTTTATGTACTAGCAGGTTCGCATCCTTCTGTGGTGACTTCGGGTTTGCGCTCACAAGGGGATCAAGATTTTTCTTATAAAGAAAAATTACTACAAAAGCACTTTTTTTTTACTAAGGTAAATCGAGGGGGAGCAGTAACGCTACATATGCCTGGGCAGCTAGTGGTGTATCCTATTTTGGCTTTAGATGTGTTTGATTTGGGTATAAAAGACTGGGTGGATTTTTTAAAAACCAGTTTTGCTAAGGTTATTAGCAAAAAGTACGGTTTAAAGTTAAACGCTAAACAGGATGGCTTATATTTTAAGGGTAAAAAAATGTTATTTATAGGCTTAAGGGTAAAAAAGCGTGTTAGTTATCATGGCATTTCATTAAATGTAAATAATAATTTAGAATCTTTTTCGTGGATTAAGCCTTGTGGGCAAGACAACTTACCGGTTACTAGCTTGTGTGAAGAGTTGGGGTTTGAAGCCAATTTAAAAGAAATTTATCAAAATTGGCTAGAACATTTAAAAATCTTTTTAATAGCTAAAACAGGCTTGAGCTATGAGCAAATAAAGCATATAAATAAACACGAAAATGGGATATAGCTCAGTTGGTTAGAGTGCCACCTTGACATGGTGGAGGTCAGCAGTTCGAGTCTGCTTATCCCAACCAGAAACCGAATCGTTTAAAGAAGGAGTATTTATGTCTGTAAGTTTTGAAAAGTTAACAGCACCCACTCAAGGGAAAAAAATTACCTTTAGTAATGGAGTTTTAAATGTTCCAAAAAATCCTATTATTCCTTTTATAGAGGGGGATGGAATTGGTGTAGACATTTGGAAATCGGCTCAAAAAGTTTTAGATGCTGCTGTTAAAAAAGCTTATGGTGGAGATCGAAAAATTGAATGGTTCGAAATTTATGCCGGAGAAAAAGCTTTTAATAAATACAAGTCTTGGTTACCAGAAGACACACTAAAAGCCTTTAAAGAATATTTAGTATCTATAAAAGGACCTTTAACTACTCCCATTGGCGAGGGAATGCGCTCTTTAAATGTAAGTATCCGTCAAACTTTAGACTTATTTGTTTGTTTGCGCCCTGTAAAGTACTTTACGGGAGTTCCTTCTCCTGTAAAAAATCCCGAAGCGGTGGATATGGCTATTTTTAGAGAAAATACCGAAGATATTTATGCAGGTATAGAGTTTCAGGCCGACACTCCTGGGGCAGAAAAAATAATTTGCTGGTTAAAAGACAATGATCCTCAATCTTATGCCAAATTACGATTTACCAAGTCTTGTGGCATTGGAATTAAACCCGTTTCTAAAGAAGGTACGCAGCGCTTGGTAAGGGCTGCTATTCAGTACGCCATCGACAACAAAAAAGCTTCGGTAACTATTGTTCATAAGGGCAATATTATGAAATTTACAGAAGGGGCATTTAGAAATTGGGCTTACGAATTGGCCGAAACAGAGTTTGCTAACCACACTTACTCGTGGGGACAGTATGATAAAACCAAAGCCGAAAAAGGGGTGGATGCAGCTAACGCAGAACAAGAAAAAGCTTTAGCCTCTGGTAAAATTTTAGTAAAAGATGCGATTGCAGACATTGCCTTGCAACAGGTTTTAACTCGTCCCAAAGATTTTGATGTTATAGCCACTTTAAATTTAAATGGTGATTATTTATCCGATGCCTTGGCTGCTCAAGTGGGAGGGATTGGTATTGCCCCTGGAGGAAATATTAATTATACCACAGGGCTTGCGGTTTTCGAGGCCACTCATGGTACAGCTCCTAAATATGCAGGCTTAGATAAGGTTAACCCAGGTTCTATTATTTTGTCTGGCGAAATGATGTTAAGACATTTGGGTTGGGACAAGGCCGCCGACTTAATTTTAAGTTCTTTAGCAGAGGTAATTACTAATAAAACCGTAACTTACGATTTTGCGCGTTTAATGAAAAGCGATGGAGTTAGCGGTGTGCAAGAGGTAAAATGTTCTGTATTTGCAGACAATATGGTAACTTTAATGTAACAGGCAATAGGCATGCGTAAAAGAGTTAGCTGTTTTTTAGGGTTTTTAGTTTTTTTCGGGTCTGTTAGTTTATTTGCAAATCCTAAATTGTCTAAAAAACTCACTTTTTCTGCTAGTAAAAGAAATTTTCAGTCTATAAGTTTTAAAAATAAAATTTTTAATAAAAATATATTTTTTAAGCAAAAATGGAAAAAATCTTGGTCATGGAAGAGGGTTAAAAAATCTAGCATTGCTCCCTATATTTACACTCCTGATAAATGGAAATGGCAGGCCTTAACTTTGGTTTCTCTTTTTGCAGGAAGGTCTTTAATAAGTCCAAAAATTCAAAAACATTTTCAAGAACACCAAGTTATCAGTAAAAATGTGGAAAATTACGGAAATCAGTTTGGTGAAAACACAGCGGCTTTGCTTTATGTTGCAGCTTATTATGCGCATTCTTACTGGTTTCAATCTAATTCCTCTTTTAATAAAGCGCAGTTTTATTTAGAAAACATTTTAGCCGCTGGTGTGTTTACTCAAGTGGCAAAGACCATTTCGCATCAGCAAAGACCAGATGGTGCAGATTACCGATCTTTTCCCTCGGGTCATGCAGGAAGGGCCTTTACTTTGGCAGCGGCGATTAGCTTTACCCACCCCTGGTATGTGGGAGTACTGGCCAATATCGCAGCCACAGGAACAGCACTTGCTCGCATTCAGGGCAATCGGCATTACTTGCACGATGTCACCGCAGCAGCCTTGGTTAGTTATTCTTATGCCTATGCTTTATATAAAAGAAATACAGCAAAATATACAAAACATAAGCGCACTGGGTTAAAACCAGATTCTATTTTTATAGGTTTTAATCAGTTAAATTTTATTTGGACTTTTTAATACATTATTCCTATTTACATTTATTAAATTCCAAGTTAGTTATTAATCGCTGATTATTAAAAAATAAGTATAGACATAGTATAAAAGGGGTAGGTTATGCAAAAATATGAAGGTGCAATGGACAGAGGTTTAGAAGGGGTAGTGGCTTGTAGTACTGCAGTATCTTCTATTATAGATGCAACTTTATTTTATCGTGGTTTTACGATTGAAGATTTAGCAGCTCATTCTTCTTTCGAAGAGGTTATCTTTTTATTGTGGAATAACCGGTTGCCTGATAAGGAAGAGCTGCAAGTTTTACAACAAAACTTATTATCTAATATGAGCTTTTCTGATGCAGAAATACTTCAGCTAAAGGCTTTGCCAGTAAAGGAAGTTCACCCTATGGCGTGGTTAAGAACAGCAATTTCTGTTTTGGCTTTACTAGACCCAAAATCACAATCTACACAAAAGGAAGATCAATTATTTATCCGAAACGCATTAACTGGAAAAATGTTGTCTTTGGTGGCTTTGTTTAATTGTTTAAGGCAAGGTCGTGATTTACTACCTATTCAAAAAGAATATTCTATGGCTTGGAATTTTTTAAATTGCCTTCAAGGGGAGGAGCCTACCGAAGAGCAAACAAAGGTATTTGATACTTGTTTAATTTTACACGCCGACCATAGTTTAAATTGCTCTACTTTTACAGCAAGAGTTACCGCTTCTTCTTTAAGCGATATGTACTCTAGTATTGTAAGTGCTATTGGTGCTTTAAAAGGGCCTTTGCATGGTGGAGCTAATGAGGAAGTTTTAAAAACTTTAAAAGACATTGGATCGGTAGACAATGTAGAGGCTTGGTTAAAAAATGCATTAGCAAATAAATATAAAATTATGGGTTTTGGTCATCGCGTGTATAAAAATGGAGACCCTCGGGCAAAAGTACTAAAATCTATGAGCCAGTCATTGTGTGAAAAATCTGGTAATGCACATTTATTTGAAATGTCTAATTTATTAGAAAGCTTAATGAAAAAAGAAAAAAATATTTTACCCAATGTCGATTTTTATTCAGCAACGGTTTATTATAGTTTAGGTATTACCAGCGATTTATTTACACCTATTTTTGCAGCGTCTAGAATTTCTGGTTGGCTAGCTCATATTTTAGAGCAATGGGAGGACAATCGCATTTACCGCCCAAAAGGTCAGTGGAGAGGAAAGGCGGGTCAGCTATGGAAGCCTTTTGACCAACGCTAAATTATTAAAAGTAAGTATTTTTTTTTATGAAAAATCTTCCTTTAGATTATAACAAAGCTTTTCGTGCTTTAAAAAAAAATTATCCAGATGCACAGTGCGCCCTTATTCACAAAGGGGCTTTTCAGTTATTAATCGCTACTATTTTAAGTGCGCAGTGTACAGATAAAAGAGTTAATCAAGTTACACCGTTGTTATTTAAAAAATACCCCACTGCCGAGTTAATGGCTAAGGCTAGGTTAGCATCGGTAGAAAAGTTAATACACAGCACTGGTTTTTATCATAATAAAGCAAAAAATATTATTAGTTGTAGCCAAAGTCTTGTAAAACATTTTAACAAACAAGTTCCCGATAATTTAAAAGATTTAATTCAATTAGCAGGGGTGGGTCGCAAAACGGCCAATGTTGTTTTAGGAGTTATTTTTAACAAGCCAGAAGGTATAGTGGTAGATACTCATGTAAAAAGGCTAGCATTTCGTTTTGGTTGGACTAAGTCTAACAACCCCGTAATTATCGAAAAGCAGTTGCAAAAAGTTATTTCTGTAAAATATTGGATTATTTTATCACATTGGCTAATTCTTCATGGTAGAGCTTTGTGTAAGGCGCGCTCTCCCCAGTGCAAACTTTGTTTTTTTAAAAAAGAGTGTCCTTACTACAGTGAGTTAAGGCAAAGCTAGACAGAAAGCCCAACCGTCTTGACAGTTTTTTATAATTATTACTATTATATTTTATGTTTTATTCTTTTTTAGAAAGTATTAAATTTACAGCACATATTTTTCCTTTAGCTATTTTTAGAATTGGCATTGGGTTTTATTTTTTAAACCAAAGCATGGACAAATTAAATACTAATTATTTAGTAACACCTCGGTTAGCTAGAGATTTAAGCGAATTATTAAGTAGCTCGCAAGCTTCGGTTAATTTTAAATATTTTATTAGCGAAGCGGTCATTCCTTCTTGGCAATTTTTTGCTTATCTTTTATTTTTTTTACAGTTATTTATTGGCTTTAGTTTTATTAGTGGGTTTTTAGTTCGAATAAGCTCTATTTTAGGTGTGGTTTTATGCACTTTTTATTTATTAATAGAGGTGTCTTCTATTACTCCTTTTTTTCAAATTTTACTTTTAAGTTTTATTTCCATGGGGTTTATTGGGGCAGGCCGTTGTTTAGGAATGGATTACTTTTTTTACAAAAGGTATAATGGTTGGCTGTGGTAAATAAGCGGTTTGTAGTTGGCGCTTTTGCTTTTGCTTTCGTGTTAATCGCTTTTTTTTTCTTTAATTCGCCTTTTCTTTTATATAGTAAACTTCAAAAAAACAAACCATTAAAGCCTGCGGTGTATGTTTATACCTACTCTAGTTTTATTAGCCAGTGGGGAGTGGGTAAGTATATTAAAACCGAATTTGAAAAAACTTGCAATTGCAGGCTGCATTGGGTTCGTGCAGGTGATGCTAGAATGATATTAAGAAGAATGCAGTTATTAGGTAACGACAGAGTCGATTTAGTTATTGGTTTAGATCAATTTTCTATGCTAGAGGCAGCCTCTTTATTTTCTTGGAAAAAAGTAAATCTTAAAGCTCGGTGGGTAAAAGCTATTAAAAATAGCAGTGTAAAAAATCCGTTAATTGGAACTTATTTTTTCCCCTATGATTGGTCGCCTATGGGGTTTATTTACAAAAAGGGTTTAAAAAATATTCCACAATCTTTTGGCGATTTATTAAACCCAAAATTAAAAAATAAAATTGCTTTGCAAAATCCACTAACCAGTTCTGCGGGTTTACAATTTTTAATTCATTTAAACTTAAGCGTAAAAAAACCACCGCCTTTTTTAAAGCAATTGCGCAAACAGGTTGGGCATATTTCTAATTCTTGGTCTAAATCTTATACTTTATTTAAGGCCAATTATCGCGACATTGTGTTTTCGTATTTAAGTTCTATAGCTTATCACATTATAGAAGAAAATAACCCTAACTATAAAATGGCTATTTTTAAAAGCCCTCACCCTTATCAAATCGAAATGATGGCTATTCCCAACAGATGTAAAAATTGTTTATTAGCTAAAAAATTACTGGCTTTTTTATTAACTAAAAAAGTGCAAAAACAAATTATGTTTAAAAATTTTATGTTTCCGGTTATTAAAGGAGTTAGCGACCATAGTGTTTTTGCTAAATTAACTAAACCGGCATTATTGGATTATTTTATAAACAAAAAATTGGTAAATACTTCTTTGCAGTTTTGGAAAAAATATTTTTTGCATACGCAATAATTAGTTTATGAAATTATACACCAATAGTTTATCTACTTTTCTTTATCTTTTGTTACTTAGCCCTTTTTTAATTTTAGGCACTTATTTATTGTATAATTTTTCGTCACACACGGGCTTTTATGCTATGTTTGATACTGCTTTTTGGCAAAGTTTTCTTTTTACTTTTAAACAATCTTTTTTAAGCACCTTTATTACCATCGTTTTGGGCTTTTTAGGGGCTTTGGGTTTGCTGGCTGTTAAAAACTCTAGGTTAAAGAAAAAGATTATATTTTTCTTTTTATTGCCTAATTTTATCCCTTCATTATTTGTAGTGCTATCTTTTTTTTCTATTAGCTCTTGGTTTTCTGTTATATTTTATGGCTTTCCAGCTATTGTTTTAGTGCATGTTTTTATTAATACGGGTTTGTGCACTATTTTGCTTTGCAGTTTATTTTCTAAAAAAATAGCAGGCATGGCCGATTTAGCTTGTGTGGAGGGAAGTGGGGGCTTTGCTTTTTGGTATGCAGTTATAAAATTTTTAAAATACGAATTATTTATTTCGGTTTTATTTTTTTTTGCATTGTATTTTACTAGTTTTTCTATTCCTTTATTATTAAGTTCTGGTATTGAGCGCACTTTAGAAGTTTTTATTTACGAAAAAATTGCATTATATGGTCAATGGAAACAAGCAGTGCTTTTATCTATAACACAAGCCTTGGTTTTTTTAGGTTTTGGTATAGCCGTTTATTTTTTTAAAAAAAAACATAGTGTTTTTTCCACTTCTAAAATGTCGGTAAATTCTGTTAAGGGGCTTTTTTATTTTTCTAACATTTGGTTATTAAGCATTCCTTTTTTAATATCTATTATAATTATATTAGGGTTTTTATCTATGGCTTTTAATATTAGCAGTAGTCATTTATATACTATGGATTGGTCTTTGTATTATTATTCTTTTTTACAAGGTTTTTTTGTGGGTTTAGGGGTGTTTATTTTATTATTATTAACCGCCAGTTTAGGCTTTAGCTCTTGTTTTCGTCGTTTTTTAACTTTTTATATTAGTCCCAGCTTAGTTTTAATAGGTTTTGCTTATTTGTTATTAGCACAAAATTATAATTTTGCATTTATTAAGTATGCTTTGTTATTTATAGCCTTAAGTGTTTTATTTTGGCCAATTTTTTATCGCTTAAAGTTAGAGACTTTGTTAGAGTCTTTAAAAGAGCAATTTTATTTAGCACAAAGCTTAGGGGCTTCGCATTTTTTTATTTTAAAAAAAATTATTTTTCCACAAACAATAAAATATATTAGTTTTTCTTCGGGAGTGGCGGCTTTATGGGGCTGTGGCGACTTTGCCTTAAGTGCCATTTTACTACCCAAAGATGTATCGCTATCTTTGGTTATACATTCTTTGTTGTCTTCTTATCGATGGGAGCAAGCAGGCGTTTATTCTTTGTTATTGCTGCTGCTGGGCCTTTTTTTATTTTACCTATTGCAAACAGGCCTGCCATACATGCTAGGCTACAATACGACTAACAAAAAAGCTTTAAAAGCTAAGTAGTTTAATAACTAAGCAATTTAATAACTAAGCAATTTAAAAACTAAGCAATTTAATAACTAAGCAATTTAAAAACTAAGTAATTTAAAAAATCACTTATTGTTTTATTTTATGCGAATGGCGTTTACATTTTTGTATTGGCTAGTAATGCTTAAAAAATGAATATATTCTTTACTAAAATGAGGAAAGCGAAACATGTTATAAAAAGCTTTGGTTATTTTTTTTGTTTCTGTTTCTGGTTGCTGTTTAATTAAGGCTTTTATATCTTTCCAAGAAATAAATAATTGTCGCATAGCTGCTTTTAGCCTTAGTTCTTTGCTGTAGGGTAGGCCTAGATATTCTAAAGATTTAGCAACAACTTTAAGCCCCCCCGAAAGAGCGCTAAAAAAGGCCCCATTTTTGCTATTATTAAGCGCGCGAACTACAAAGCGATATTGCTGTTTATAAGTTTCTTTTGGGCTGGATTGGTATTGCTGTATTTTTTCTTGTTTTTCTTTTTTTGATAACAAATAAGAGTTTTCTATATCAGATAAAATAGCACTATTAATATATTCTTTAAAAGCCTTTTGAATGGCACTAACAATAAATGTATTTTTGTAAGAATAAAAATGTTTAATACTTTTGGTATCATAAAAAATTTTTAGTTGAATTTTTATATTTTTTAAATGTTTGCTTATACATTGGCTTACTTTTTTATTATATTTTACCAGTTTGGGGCTGTTCCAATTGTACTTATTGTTAAAAAACTTCTTGTTTTGTATTTTATATTCGGGGCAAGGTAATTTTATCGATTGATTACTAATTAAATTAAAATACTCTATTTGTTTTTTAACATCATTATAGTGTGCAGAGTTATCGCTATTTTTTGCAACTTTAAATTTGTAGGCATAAATGGCAGTGATATAAATTTCTCTTTCTTTTTTAGGTTGGTCGAGATCTTTTAAAACTCCTCCAGAAATATAGTGCAGTTTTTTTTCTTCACGAATTTTTTTAAAATTTAAAAAACTTAAATCCGATTTTTCGTCGCAAGAAATATTTCCCTCTACATCTAAAAAGTGTTTGTTTTTCTTTTTAAAAGTAATAGTGGTGTGGTTAAGTTGTTTAGCACAATCTTGTTTCCACTGATAAGTAGAGCCCAATATATGAAATCGCGAGCTAGTGGAGTTACTTTCTCCCTTGCGCTGGCTATGTTGTTTAATTTTTACAGGAGCTTTTTCCCCTAGATATTTTAAACTTTTTATAATCTCTTCGGTTTTGTGAGTCATTCCTAAAGCCGCATAGTTATAAGCCTTTACCGCCTTGGGGTGGCTTAAATCAAAAACATAAGTTTGCGTTCTTTCGTCAATGGACAATTTGGTTTGGTTTTTAGAAAAATACACTAAAGGAGTAATGTGGTAAGTAAGTGCTTTTTTTAAAAAATTTCCGCCATTTAAGTTTAAGGTGTTTTTTACGCTATTAACCAAGTAAGAGGTATTGCTTAGGCTGATGCCAGACCCAACACCTTTGCTAATTAAATGCGAAAACTTTAATAAAACCTTATTAACATCATTAGGGTCGGTTCTTAGTACTTGTACTTTAAATTGCCCGTTGCGGATTATATAAAAGGGGTTAGCAGTAATGTTGAGATTTAAATTGCCTTTATAGTTAAAAGAAGGGCCTAAGGTATGCACGCCATAAACGGTGTAGTTAATGGTTTCTTGCATAGATAATTTTTTGGCTAAGCGTGCTCGCAAAGGAATTTTAAATATATGCAAAAAGCGGCTAAAAAAATGCTCGTATTGAATACTGTCAAAATTAAATTGTAGTGTGTATAAAAATTGGTCCCATTTTTGAGATAAGCTGTCTGAGGTTCTGTGTCGCCAGTCATCTCTTTTTATTCCATCTGAAGATATGGGAGCAATATCCACCTCTTCTAGTAAGCTTTTAGAAGAGACTGGCTTTGAGCTGCCTTGATTTAATTTTTTTTGTAAAATTAAAGGCGAAGATTCTATGGTTTGTAATAATTGTGTGTGGGTTTCTAGCACCCAATCTTTTTTTGCTTGTTTTTTAAAAACTTCTTTTTCGGGTATAACTAAAATTCTTTGGGCAATTAAACCAAAATTTAAGTTGTAGTTTAAATCCGCAGATAAGGCAGAAGGTAAGTTGTCGGGCAATAAGTTTTTAATATCTTTACTGGCCACATTCCATGCAAAAGGAAGGCTGGTGGTATCAATTATAACCCCTTTATTATCATAATAGTCGATTACTGTTCTTTGAAAATTTAAAGACGATCGCCATCGATTATTTTTAATTAAATCACCAAAGGAAATGTTTTCGAAAAAATCCCACAATTTAGAGTCTAATTCGTAGCGGTGGGTGCTTTTAATTTTTTCACTTAAGCTAGGCTCGCTGTCACTGGCGTTGGCCAAGCTTTTGGTATTGTTAAAAAAAACAAGAAATGCGCTTATTACTAATATATAATGTTTCATGCCTTGTGTATGCAGATAAGAAAGACTGTAGGCTAGGTTTATCTTTTTTATGCAAAAAGTACAAATCGCGTTTGTAAAAATTTTAGGGTGACCATTTTTGTTATACTATAGTGTTTAAAAGTGAATCACATTGGCCTATTTAGTAAAATTTTTAGCCCTTGATACCAAAAAATAAAAGGGCCTAATTACAAATTCTTTAGTATTTTTAGCACTTAAGTTCACTTTTCGTTTTTTGGTGTGTTTAATGCTTTTCTTTTAGGGTTAGCCGTGGATGAGCTAACACAAATAAAGATTCTAGCTAAAAAAAGCAGAATCAAAAAAAGGAGAGAAAGATGAAAAACGTAATAAAATATACAACAGCAATGTTGTTAGCTTCTGCTAGCTTAAGTGCTTATGCAGCCGCTAAGATTTCCACTTCTGGTAGAGTAAAAGTGGATGTAGAAACCCGTAAAGAGAACAAAAAAAAATGGAGCCGTCATAACATTATTGCTCAAAAAGCACAAATGTCTTTAAACATTGAAACAGAAAAGTTCAATGCTAAATTGACTTTAGATGTTGGTCAGTGGTACGGAAAAGTTTTCAGTGAAAATGGAGAACAACTAGATACGCATCCTGATGATTTAGCTCGTTTATTAGACGAAGCCTACATCACTTTTGAAGCAGCTGGTGGAAGCCTAACTTTAGGTAAGCAACACATTGTTTTAGTTCCTAAAATGGAATCTTCTTCTTTAGGAGAAGACCAAAAAGCGGAACAAGTGTTTGCTATTCATTTCAGTAAAGAAGCTAAAAATATGTTAAAAGACATTGGGATTGATGTTGCT
>JAAOIK010000012.1 GCA_015163855.1 Pseudobdellovibrionaceae bacterium | reverse complement strand
GGGCTACAATTTGTTAGAACGACCTTGCAAGATAAAAAATTAATAGATGATCTTATTTATTTTGAAGAACAAAAAAACAAAACTAAACAAAACATCCTTCGCAATATATTTAAAAAAGTGGCCTGACTGTAGCTTTTTTAATTAATAGCTTTTTTAGCCAATAGCTTTTTCATCATCATCATCAGATAAAAACACCGAAACATCAGCGCTATCTTCTAGGCCCAAATTAGTACCCATTTGCGTGGCATCCATTTGCGTGGCATCCATTTGCGTGGCGTCCATTTGCGTGGCGTCCATTTGTGTGGCGTCCATTTGCGTGGCGTCCATTTGTGTGGCGTCCATTTGTGTGGCATCCACTTGAGTGGCGCCCATGGCTTTTTTAGAACCACCTAAAAACATAGCTGTATTGCTATCTAATTGCTCGATATCTTCATTATTACCGTTGTCTATGGGTTGTTCCTTACGCTTGCGCATAAATAAAAAAGCAAGAATAAGTATACATAACCCCATCAAACCATACAAAGTTACGTCGTCGTCTAATAAACTTAAAATTTGATCAACAAAGCTTTTTTCGGCAACAACAACTGGTGTTACTGCTGCAACCTTAGCTATAGGCTGCACTACTTTTTCAGACACTTCTATCTTTGGCACTGCTTGTTCAGGAATTTTATTTTCCAATTCAGCCTGCGACTGATCTGCCTCTTGGGTTTTTACTTCTACTTTTTCCTGACCGATCTCTTGAATTTTGGCTTCTACTTTTTCCTGACCTACCTCTTGGGTTTCGGCTTGGGTTTCGGCTTCGGCTTCGGTTTCGGTTTTGGTTTCGGTTTTGGTTTCGGTTTCGGTTTTGGCTTCGGCAACCTTAGCAACAGCATTTTCTTTGGTCGCCAAATTTTTTACAGAATCTGTGTCCACACCTGCTGTAGAGTCCACCACGGGTTCGGCTTGGCTCTCCAAAGAATTTGCTTCTAATGCTAATTTATCTTCTTGTTTTTTTTGTGTTGCCACAGCTAGATCAGCTTCTGCCTGATCTTGTTCAGCCTGTTGCTTAGCTTTATTTTTAGCTACCCCTTGGGAGTCAATAACATCAGCACTAGCCTTTCCCCAATAGCGGATGCTTATTCCTGCAGGTAAAACACCCTTAGACTCAACCGCCGCATTAGTGGCCCACAACTCTTGCCAAGATTTAGAATGCCCTAACAACTGCTTACCCAATGTGCGTAAATTATCCCCTTCCATAGTGGTGTAAGCTTGTGGCTCTAGGTTAGCCTCTTCGTAATAAGTTAATAAGTTAGTGCTATCTTCTGGCCGTGTTGGAGAATTATAATAAATTTTTGTACCCACAGGAAGCTGAGTATATTTTCTTAAGTGTGAATTAATTTTTAATAATTGTGTTTTTTTGTACAAAGAATAAATTTTATTACTAACGCCTTTTAAGGTATCCCCTTTTCTGGCGATGTATACTGCATTTACTAAAATATCATTTTTTATATAAGGAACGGTTTTTATTTTTTTTACCGAAACATAAGTTTTAACGGGAGTGTCTGAAAAAGAATCTTCATTAGAATCTTCATTAGAATCTTCAAAAGTGCTGTCGGCATTAATTTTATCCGTACTAGCTTGGCCTTTTTCTGGTGAAACTTTGCCGTCAAAACCATCAGCATCTACAAACCCATCAGAGTAAGAACCCTCATCCTTTTGGCTTTTACCCACATCAGCATCAGCTTCCTCTTCGGACCCAGACTCTGTTACAGAAGCGCCTTCACCTTCTGCTTCTAAATTCTCTGCAGCTACATCGTCGCTTTCTTCGTCTTGTTTTTCGGCATTAAGATTGTCCGCACTGGGTTCGTCAACATCTAGCTCGTTATCATCTAAATCTAATTCTGCTGCTAATTTATCAGAGTCTTCTTCAGTAGCGCTGGCATTACTGTCCTCGTCCTCGTCCTCGTCCTCGTCTAACTCATCTAAATCGCCAAGATCGTCTTTTTCACTAAAGGCACCTTTAGAGGCTTTGTTGGATAAGCTTTCTATGTCGTTGTCTGAAGCCAAGACTTCTTCATCACCTAACATTGCTACCTCGGCATCTAAAGAACTTATATCTGAAGAAGATTTAGAACCAAACCACGAGCAAGAGCTCATAAATACAATGCACAATAATAAAACAATAAGTTTACGCATAGGCTGATAACTCCATAACTATTAGCTTTTTTACTAACTATATCCTAACAAGAAGTTAACTGAATGCAAAAGACCCCATAAAATACAGACTTAAGAACAGCTAGTATAATACGGCGTTTTAGTGATAAATTTTTAGGATTGTAAAGCTAAGCCATAACGAATGCCCGCTGCCGAAACATAAAAGTGTTTTACTTTTAATTTTTTTAAAAGGCTTAATAAAATAAATAAACCAGGAACAATAACATCGGCACGCTTAGCAGGCATAGCTATCACTTGCTGTCTTTGCAATAAAGTCATTTTAGAAAGTTTGTTAAATATTACTTCTAAATTTTCTACACTAATGGTTTTTCCATGCACCCTAGAATATAAAAAATCTTTTTCTTCTAACAAACAAGCCAAAGTGGTTGGGGTTCCTGCCACAGCCACAACAGAACTGGAATTTAGTAAAGGGAGCCCTTCCAAAGCCTTATCTACAAATTTTTGCAAAGACAAAAAATCTTCTTCTTTTAAAGGATCGTTTTTAACACAAGCTTCTTCAAGCCTAACACTTCCTATATTAAAACTATGCAAAAAATGAGAGCCAATAACCTCGGTCGAACTACCTCCAACATCTATAACCAAAGGGTTGGGCCCTAAATTGGGCAAGTTATATAATGAACCTTTATAAGTTAAGCCAGCCTCTTGTTTTCCCGAAATAACTTTAATGGGAATGTTATATTTTTCTCCCAAACTTACCAATTCTTCAGAATTTTTAGCATCTCTGGCAGCACTCGTGGCAACGGCTACTACTTTGTCGACTTGATAGTGTTGAATTTTTTTTGCGTAATTTTGAAAACAAGCTTCTACTCTTTTTAAAGTTTCTGGTTGCAGCAATCCCGTGGATTGCACTTTTTCGGCAAGCCGAACCACTTGTGTTTCGTCATAAAGCACTTGGGTAATACCGTCCTCTGTTACCTCGGCAATAAATAATAAAAAAGTATTAGACCCTAAGTCTAAGCTAGCTATTTTCATAAGTTTTTATTTATCTAAATATTGTTTTAATAATTTATTTAACAAAGCGGGGTTAATTTTTCCTTCGGAGGCTTTCATAGTTGTACCAACAAAAAAACCAAACAACTTAGTTTGTCCAGATCTATACTCTTGCAACTGTTTATCAAAGTTTTTTAAGCTGTCTTCAATAAAATGTAAAATGGCTTTTTCGTCAGTAATTTGTTTTAAAGATTTTTCTTCTACAATAGCTTCTGGGTCTTTGCCAGTTTTCATCATATCGGCAAATACTAGCTTTGCAATTTTTCCAGAAATTACTTCTTGGTCTATTAAAGAAATTAATTGAGCTAACTGTGAGCTAGAAAAATTTAAATTCTTTAATTCTTTTTTTTCTTCATTCATATACTTTAAAACATCACCCACCATCCAATTGTAAGAGGACTTAAAATTTTTACTTTGTGTGGCTACCTTTTCGAAAAAATTAGCAAAGTTTTGATTTTGTGCAATGGCAAAGGCATCTTCTGGTTTTAATTGATAGTCTTTAATAAATCGCTGCATTTTTGGTATAGGCAACTCTGGTAAATCTTTTTTCCAAGATTGAATGTCTGTTTCTTCTAAACAGACGGACAATAAATCAGGGTCTGGAAAGTACCTATAATCATGAGCATCTTCTTTAGCTCTCATGCTAACGGTGACATTATTTTTAACATCATATAGCCTTGTTTCTTGCACAGTTTTTTCTCCTGATTCTAAAACTTTAGCTTGGCGTTTAATTTCATAATCCAAAGCCTTTTCAATAAACTTAAAAGAGTTAATGTTTTTAATTTCTACTTTTGTACCCCAAGGTTCTCCCGGCTTACATAAACTAATATTACAATCACAGCGCATAGACCCTTCTTGTAAATTACCATCACAAACTTGGGTATATAGTAATAACTGCCTCATTTGCCTAGAATACTCTGCTGCCTCTTTAGGACTAGTTAAAACGGCCTCAGAAACAATTTCTAAAAGAGGAACTCCCGAGCGATTAAAGTCTACTAAAGTAGCCCCCTCTTTATGTAAAGATTTTCCTGCATCTTCTTCTAAATGAGCTCTTTCAATAGCTATTTTTTTAAACTCACCATTAAAAAAAATTTCTAAATAGCCTTTTTCGCAAACGGGGTCTTGGTGTTGAGAAATTTGATAAGCTTTTGGCAAATCAGGATAAAAATAATTTTTTCTAGAAAAACTAAAATTTTTTCGAATATCGCAGTTAAGCGCTAAACCCATTTTTACACCCAATTCTACCGCTTTTTTATTTATTGTAGGCAGGGCACCTGGCAAACCTAAACTTGTGGGGCTTGTGTTTTTATTCACCTCTTGACCAAACTCTGTGGAGTCTGAAGAAAACATTTTTGTTTTACTAGATAATTGGGCATGAATTTCTAAGCCAATAACTACTTGCCAATCTTGTACTGCCAATTTTTACTCCTCATTAATTACAACCATAAAACATAGCCTTTGCGGATTATAATACTAACTGCAAAAACTATTTTTCTTTTTATAGGTTTGCAAATTTTCTTCAATATTTAAAGCCACATCTAAAATTGTTTGCTCTTGAAAATGCGAACTCAGCAACTGTAACCCAATGGGTAAACCTTTATCAGAAAACCCCGCAGGCACACTTAAAGCTGGCAAGCCTGCTAAATTAGCACCAACAGTTAACCAATCGTGGTCATAATTTTTACTTAAATTATCTTTATTAGCACCAACTTTTAACGCCACCCCTCCCGAAACTGGTGACAAAATACAATCCACTGATTGAAGAATCTTTTTAAATTCTTGAGCAATTAAATAGCGCAACTGACAAGCTTTTTTATAATAAGCATCATAGTAGCCGCTAGATAAAACATAAGTTCCCAATAAAATACGCCGCTTTACCTCTTCTCCAAAAGCCTCGGCTCTTGAAGTGGCGTAAAAGTCCATTAAATTTTCTGCTGGTTTTTTGCTAAAGTCGGCACTGTACCCGTATCTTACTCCATCGTAACGAGCCAAGTTACTAGAGGCTTCGCTGGAAGCAATAATATGATACACACAAGCAACGCTAGATAAATAGGAAAAAGACACGGGAACAATCTTGCAACCTTGTTCTTTTAATATTTCTTTAACTGCATTAAACTTTTCAACAATGTTTTTGTCCACGCCGTTTTCTGGCAATAGTAATCCAATTTTTTTTTCTTTAATATTAGAGGTAATGTTTTTACTAAAATGAGGAACCTCGCAATTGGCACTAGTTGCATCTTTTGGATCATAAGAGCTAGAAACTTGTAAAGCCAAAGCCACATCTTTAACTTGCTTACCCATAATTCCAGGCTGATCTAAACTAGAGGCAAAAGATATTACTCCGTAACGACTTAGCCTGCCATAAGTGGGCTTTAACCCCACCACTCCACAAAAATGAGCCGGCTCCCTTACAGAACCTCCTGTATCTGTCCCCAATGCCAAGGGTGCAAAACCACCAGCCACACTAGCTGCCGAACCACCACTAGAGCCCCCTGCTACATAGTCGGTGTTCCATGGGTTTAAACAATTTCCAAAATAAGAATATTCATTAGTCCCACCCATAGCAAACTCATCTTGGTTAGCTTTTCCTAAAAGTAAAGCTCCCGCGTTTTGTAAATTTTTAACCACTGTGGAAGAATAAGGCGGAATAAAGTTTTCTAACATCTTAGATGCTGCTGTGGTTTTTAAACCTTTTGTGCAAAACATATCTTTAACCACAATGGGTATGCCGTCTAACTCTCCCTTAAGAGTATTTGTGGCTCTACGCTGATCACTGTCTTTTGCTTCGTCTAATAATTTAGGGTTAAAAGAAATAATTGCGTTGATTTTTTTATTGTGTTTTTTCGCATGACTTAACAAAGACTGCGACAGCTCCACAGCAGTCACTTCTTTTTTTTCTAAAGCGTTTTTTAATTCGTATACTGATTTATTTATCCAGGGCATTTTACTTTCCCCCTAAAACAGGTGGAACTTTAAAATAGTTTCCTTCTTTTTGCGGAGCTTGTTCTAAAATAGAATTAACCACTGTGCTATTTTCCACAGTGTCTTCTCGTAATTGCTTAGGGATATGATCATGTGTATATATGGGAGTATCTTCTTTACTATTTACAGAAACAATTTGTTGCACATATTTTAAAATCTCAGAAAAAGCATTTTCGTAGTAGGCTTCTTCTTTTTTAGAGAGTTTAATGCAGGCTTTTTTTTGAATATCTTTGACTGTGCTCATGAAGCTTATTTACTTGGGATTTAGAAGGAAATCAAGGGGGAAATTTACTTGAGCTTAGGAAGGAAATTAAGAGGGAAATTTACTTGGGCTTAGGAAGGAAATCAAGAGGGAAAAGGCTATATTTTTTCAAAAAAATTGCTAATTGCTGTACAATTTAAGGTGACAAAAATACAATAAAGCACTATACAAGAGGATATGGCTAAGCCAAAAATACCCTCCGCAAAAGTTAATCAGTTTATACAACTTCTACAAGATAAGGATAAACTAAACCAAAAGCAAATTGCCAATATAAACAGTCTTTTAACCGACCTTTCCTACCAGTACTATAACCACGATACAGAAATAGTGCCCGACCTTCAGTACGACCAACTAGTCTCTTTATTTGAAAAAACATTAAAGAAAAATAAAAAAATTGCTGTAGACCAACCTGTGGGCGCGCCCGTTTTAAAAAACTTTTCTAAAAGTAAGCATAAAAACCCCATGCTTTCTTTAAAAAATAGTTACTCTTTAAACGAAACCATGGAGTTTCATAATAAAATTTATACCGATTTAAATAAAGAAGACGAAGAAATACAAAATAATTTTTCTTATATTATTGAACAAAAGTTAGATGGAATTGCATTATCTATTGTTTATAAAAATGGCGTTTTATCAGAAGCCATTACCCGCGGCGACGGAATAACCGGAGAAAATGTTTTAGACAACATAAAAATGGCAAAGAACCTGCCTTTAAACTTAAGTGGTCTAAAGGGAAAGAACCTTCCTTTAAAGGGGTCTGTTCCTCTTTATTTAGAGTTGCGTGGCGAGGTCGTTGTTAGCAAAAAAAATTTTTTAGCATTAAATACTCTGCAAAAAGAAAAGGCAGAAAAAATGTTTTCCACTCCTAGACACTTGGCCTCTAGTGCGGTTAGGCAAAAAAATATACAAATTACTAAAGAAAGGCGAGTAGAATTTTTTGCTCACTCTATAGGTAAAATAAAATTTGATTCTAAAAACCAGCCATCTAAAAATATTTTAACCTCGCAATCAGATTTTTTTAAACTAATGGATTGTTTTAAAATTCCTTATATAAAAAAACAATACTTAGTAAAGGCTAACGCATTAAAAACACAGCTTCCAAAAATATACAAAGAAATAGAAAAGCAGCGATCCAAACTTTTATATGACATTGATGGACTGGTGATAAAATTAAATGAAACTGTTTTTAGAAATATTTTAGGGCAAACCTCCCATCATCCCAAATGGGCCATTGCTTTAAAATTAAAACCCGTTCAAGCCGAAACAAAAGTAATCGATATTATTATTCAGGTGGGGCGAACCGGTGCTTTAACACCAGTGGCTGTTATGCAGCCTGTAGATGTGGGAGGGGTAATTGTTCAACACGCTACCCTACACAATCAAGAAGAAATTCATAGAAAAGACATTCGTATTGGCGATTTTGTTTTCATTGAAAGGGCTGGTGATGTTATCCCTAAAATTAGTGAAGTTAATTTGCAAAAACGAAAGAAAGGTTTAAAAAAGTTTCAAATGCCTGGTAAGTGTCCAAGCTGCAATAGTAAAATAGAAACACCAAAAGAAGATAAAGTTTTAGGTAAAGCTTTAGACAAAGTTCAAAGGTGTAAAAATATTTATTGCAATGATATTATACAAGAAAAGTTTGCTCATTTTGTTTCTAAAAAAGCTATGAATATTGATAAACTTGGGGCTCAATGGATTGAGGTTTTAATAAAAAAAGATTTAATTAAATATTTTTCTGATATTTTTTTATTAAAAAAAGAGCAGCTATTAAGCTTGCCAAGAATGGCAGAAAAATCTTCTCAAAATATTTTAGATAGTATAAAAAACAGTAGAACAGTTGATTTAGATAAATTAATTTACTCTTTAGGAATAAGATTTATAGGTCAGCAAACTGCTTTAACTTTGGCTAAATATTGTAAAAATTTTAACGGATTTATGGATTTAAGTAAGATGAGTGCCTCCAAAATAAAAAAAGAACTTATCGAGCTAGAAGATATTGGCGAAACGGTGGCAGATTTTTTATCTCAATATTTAAAAGATTCTAATAATTTAACAGAGCTTAAAAAAATAAAAAAATTAAATTTAAATATTATTAATCCTGTAGCGGTTACAAATACTAATAATAAATTATATAACAAAACTATTGTTATAACAGGTAGCCTTCCAATAGAAAGATCGGAACTAAAAAGAAGGTTTGAAAATATTGGCGCAAAAGTTAGTAGCAGTATTAGTAAGAATACTGATTTTTTAATTGCTGGCGAAAAATCTGGAAGTAAATTAAAAAAAGCTAAAGATTTAGGGGTCGAGGTTCTGTCTTGGGGTCAGTTGCAGAAATTAAAACTTTAAGAGGCAGACCCCCTGTTTTAAAGGAGGGCCTATCCCCCTTCTTATTCAAAATTTGGCAAATATTCTTTTAGGGCGTGGTAAACTTTTAGCTTTATGGCTTCTACTTTGGATAATTCTTCGGTAGAAAAAACTATGGGGTGCTCTCCAATTGGTTTAGCCAATAAGTTAGAGTGAAAAAGGTCTGCGGGGCATACGCCTTGTTGGTGCAAGGCTTTTATTTCAAAGCGCAGTTTTAGTTGGCTTAAAGCCTCGGCACTTGCGCCTGCATTAGTGTTGGTACCTGCGCTGGCACTTGCGCTTGCATCTGCACTTGCGTCTGCGCATGGAGCGCCCTTCTCTTTACTCAATTTTTTTAAAACTTGTAATGTGTTTCCTAGTAAATTAAATAACTCTTCATTGTCATCTAAAGATTCGTGAGTTAGTCGACTTACAAAAGATAAAAAGTATAAGGCTAAATTTAAACACTCATAGTTTGTTCTTAAATTATAAAAATCTTCTATAACTTGTGCTTCTTTTAATAAATGTAAGTCTCCCGACCTAGCCTCTGTGTAAGAAACCTTTAAATAATGCAAAGGCTCTAAAACACCTGCAGAAAATCGTTTAAAACTTTTTGCTGCCGAGCGAGCTATAAAATTTAGCCTTTCTCCCTCGCTGCTTAAAGTGTGTAAAATTAAATTGGCTTCTGCGTATTTAATTTTTTTTAAAATAATAACTTTTTTTTGTAACATAAATTAAATGCAAACTTTTAAACAACACAAATTAACCATCAATTATTTTATCACTATATTTTTTAACCTTAATGAGTTTACAATAACCGACACAGAGCTAAGGCTCATGGCTACGGCGGCAATCATTGGAGACAATAAAATTCCAAAAACTGGAAATAAAACTCCTGCGGCAATAGGCACCCCTAAAATGTTGTAAAAAAATGCAAAAAATAAATTTTGCTTAATGTTTTTTATAACCTGAAAACTTAAATACTTTGCTTTAACAATGCCTTGTAAATCGCCCTTTACCAAAGTTAGCTTGGCACTTTCCATAGCCACATCTGCCCCCGTCCCCATAGCTATACCCACATCGGCCTGTGCTAAAGCGGGAGCATCATTAATTCCGTCTCCTGCCATTGCAACAAGTTTTCCCTGACTTTGTAATTTTTTAATTGCATTTAATTTATCCTCGGGTAAACAATCTGCTTGAAAATGACTAAGTTGTAATTTTTTAGCAACCGCCTGGGCAGTGTTAAAATTATCTCCTGTCATCATAATTATATTTAAGCCCTTGCTGGTTAACTGTTTAATGGCTTTTATGCTAGTGAGTTTTATAGCGTCCGTAATAACCACATAACCTACAACTTTGTTATCAATAGAAATATACGAAACGGTTTTTCCTAACCTTTGTTCTAACAAAACTTTGCTAATTAGGTTTTCAGAAACTACCGCTCCTTTCCTTTGCATTAATTTTTGATTACCTAAGCTTACTGATTTATTAGCCACTGTACCTGTTACACCTTCCCCCGTAATGGATTGAAAATTAAAAGCTTCTAAAAAAATCACTTTTCTTTCTTTGGCATATTTTACTATTGCCGTGGCTAAGGGATGCTCGCTATATTGGTTTAAAGAAGCAACCCATTGTATTAACTCTTTTTCTGAAGCCATCTTTAAAGGTGAAACAACCCCTAAAGGCAAAGCTGCCTCTAAAGAAACCATTTTTTCCACCGAAGGTTTACCCTCTGTAATGGTTCCCGTTTTGTCGGTAATTAAAACATCCACTTTTTCCATAAGCTCTAACACTTCGGCATTTTTAATTAACACGCCCAACTGTGCCGCCTTACCCACCCCAACCATTACTGACATGGGAGTGGCCAAGCCCAAAGCACAAGGGCAAGCAATAATTAAAACAGAAATCGCATTAACAAAAGCATAAGTAAAAACAGGCTCTGGCCCAAAAATAAACCACGCAAAAAAAGTCACTAATGAAACCAACATCACCGAAGGAACAAAGTATTTAGCAACCTTGTCTGCTAGCTTTTGTATGGGCGCACGCGAACGACTGGCTTCGTTAACCATTTTAATAATTTGAGAAAGCAAAGTTTCTGAACCCACTTTTTCGGCTAACATTAAAAAAGTTTGTGTGCCATTAATTGTTCCCGCCCTAACTTTATCGCCCTCCACCTTATCCACAGGAATGGGCTCGCCAGAAATCATTGACTCATCAATACTGCTTTGCCCTTTAGTTATTTTTCCATCCACAGGAATTTTTTCGCCCGGCTTAATCCTTACAAAATCACCCACTTGTAAACTGTCTACCGATACTATTTTATCTTTACCATCAATCACAGCAATGGCCTTAGAGGGCGCAAGGTTTAAAAGCATTTTTAATGCGCTACCTGTTTGGCTATGCGCTTTGGCCTCTAACATTTGTCCTAATAATACTAAAGTTAAAATCACCACTGTGGCTTCAAAATAAAGATGAACACTTCCTGCAGAGGTTTTAAATTCTTCGGGAAAAAGTTGAGGAAAAAACAAAGCCACCACACTAAATAAAAAAGCCACACCCGTGCCAATGCCTACCAAGGTAAACATATTTAAATTCCAAGTGATAATAGACTTATAGGCTCTAACAAAAAACATCCAACACGCGTAAAACACTACTGGTAAACTTAAAAAAAATTGCACCCAATTCCAACTGTCTTGACTAAGTATGCTGGCAAGAGGTTTTCCTGGTATTAAATCTGCCATAGCAATAATAAAAACTGGTACCGAAAAGCTTGCAGCAATTTTTAACTTTGTAACTAAGGTTTTATAAATTTTTTGCTCGCCACTTTCGACCTGCCCCTGGGCAAGGTTGGGCTGCTCTACTAAATCCATACCACAAACAGGGCAATCCTTGGGGGCGGTGTAAGTTTTTTTTCCTTCACAATGCATGGGACAGTAAAAAATACCATTACCATTTATCACGGGAGGAGTTGGCTTCGAGCCACAACATGGCTTTGGTTTTGGCTTAGGCTTTGAGCCACAACATGGTTTTGGCTTTAGCTTAGGCTTTGAGCCACAACATGGTTTTGGTTTTGGCTTCGAGTCACAGCAATGCGGTTTTGATTTATCCATTATCAATCTATATCACTCTTGCAAAAAAGGAGCAATAAAGAAACAACTACAGTTAACTAAAACTTAAATAGTAAAACAGCAAGCTAATGATAATAATATCTAATAAAATAGTTAAAAAAGGCAAGGCTGATACGGTGGCATTTAAACCCAATTTTTCAAAAACTAAAGGAACAAAAGAACCTAAAGACAAGGATAAAAATACTTGAAAAACTATACCTAAAACTAATATTTCATAAACTGGCTTAATGGGAAAAAAGTAACTCACTACAAATAATAATAAAAATAATAAAATAGAAAAAAATAAACCTAAGCATAATTCTTTTGCAAAATGTTTTAGCCAAATATTTTTTTTCTCAAAAATGCCCACGCGAATTCCCGAAAGAGTCATGGTTGCCGATTGTGTGCTTAGCACCGAGCCTAAAGATAAAATTAAAGGTAAGGATGCGGTAATTAATAACCAAAAATCAATAAAGGCATCTTTTCTATACTCGGCGGTAAATAAATGAACTATAGAAAAGCATAAAAGCCCTCCTAAAAAGGTTAATAAAACCCAAGGTAACCTAGCTTTAAAATGTTCTAATAACGAAGATTCCATACCCCCGCCGGCTTGCCCACGGTGTAACAGTTCTTCTTCTGCTTCTTCACGAATAACATCTAAAACATCATCTACAGTAATAACTCCTACCAAAGATCCTGACGGGTCCACCACCGGAACAGATAGAAAATCGTATTTTTCCACCACCCTAGCCACTTGCTCTTGGTTGGTTTCCACAGAAACAGAAATAACATCTAGCTTCATTAAATCTTTTAAAATGTCTTTTTTCTTTGCCAATAATAATTGCTTTAAATTTAAAACTCCTATTAATTTATCTTCGTCGGCTACTACATAAATATAAAAAGTAATTAAGCTTTCTGATTCTTCGCTTTGAATAAAATCAATAGCCTGCTGTACAGTAAAATTTTGGTCAAAGGCCAAAAAGTCAGAGTTCATTAACCCACCAGCAGAATCTTCTGGGTAAGAAATTAAATTAACCACTTCTGTGGAATCACTTTTTTCCATAGAGGTTAAAATTTCTTTTACCGACTCCTCGGGCAAAGTGGCTAAAAGGTCGGCCACATCATCGGAGTCCATTCCTGTAACTACATTTAAAACTTCTTTTTTTGACAAGGCTTCTAAAATTTCTTTTTGCATAGTTTCACTTAAGTAACTAAGCACAGAAGACTTGTCTTTTCCCGAAGATAGTAAATTAAATAATGCAATTCTTTCTTCTGAACTAAAATGAGATAAAATTTCTGCAATATCTGCATAATGAGTTTTGGCAAATATTTTTTGAATATTTTCTAAAGCCTTACGGTGGTACAGCTTTTGAATAGAGTTAACTAATAAACTAATAGAAGCTTCCAATTAAATCCCCCAGTTGTGCCGTTCGTGATCATCTAGCGAACTTTCTACTCCGCCCTTTAATTGCGAGCGATGGGCAAGGTAACGAATATCATAAGTAAATTGAGAGCCATTAGTATCGGGAGTTTGCCACTCTGGCCCCATGCGAATAGCGTCTACAGGGCAAGCCTCTTCGCAAAAACCACAATAAACACAGCGCAAAATATCAATTTCATAACTGATGGGGTACTTTTCCACCGAGCTGTCTTGGTGTTCGTCGGCAGTAATACGAATGCATTGTGCTGGACAGTTAGTGGCACACAACATACACGCTGTGCAACGCAAAGACCCATCTTTTTTTACCGTTAAAATATGATTTCCCTTAAACCTTGGGCCATAGGAGTATTTTTCTTCTGGATAGTTTAAAGTGATCATCTTTTTTTTATTAAAAAGATTTTTAATCATTTTAATAAAAGTAAATTTCATTCCAGAAAAAATACTTAGCAAAAAATATGACTTTATATTGTGATTAACTTTCATGATTTCTTCCTGTTATTTTTCTAAACCGTATTTTATATTATTTTTTATATTATTTTTTTTGAAAATTAAATTGATTGTCTTTTACTTTCTGTGTTTTTAAAAACACGGGTTCTAGTTGCACTTTTTCTCCCCTTAATACTTTAGCTATTTCACTAAAGTTTAAAATTCCAGAAATAACTTTTGGCAAAATAGCTACTTTTTGTTCTAAACCTTTGTAATTAATATAAGTGCCTCCCCTCTCTACTAAACTAGGTAAAGGAATTTGTGTAACATTAGAAAGAGCATCTAAAGCCTCTAACTTCACAGAAGAAAAATAAAAAACCTGGCCTGCTTTTTTAAACATTGCTATTTTTTCATCAAGTGTCGAGAAAAATTTGTTATACTCGGGGCCTAAAACAATTAATACATCTAAATGACTAGCTGTGTTTTTTAACTCCAAACTATCTACAAGATTTAAAGATAAATCTTTTGTTACAGACAACAAACCTTTTGTGTTTGGGTTTTTGTCTCCTCTAATTAATAAATCATCAAAGTCGTTTTCAGAATTTTTTTGATCAAACCAATGGTACACTTTTTCAATAGAGGTTTTTTCTTTTATGGAAGAGAAAAACGCTTGGTAGTCTTCTACAGAATATTGTCCTGTAACTAAAACACCCACTTTGGTTTTGTCGGTTATGTTTTCTAATGTCGTTTTTAAACCCTGCACAGCCTCTTCCGAAGAGGAAGCGTTAATGGATTGGGAGGGGCAAACTTGTACTAATCGCTTTTTTGGATTTAAATGTTGGTACAAGTCTCGACCTTCATCACACATCCAATACGAATTATTATTTTCATTGGGCTTAGGCATAACACGAAAAAAACCCTCGTCATTATAATCTAAATAAATACTGCAACCCGTGGAGCAACCGGTACAAATAGCTTCTGCTCTTTTTAAGTACCAAACCCGTTGTTTAAAACGAAAATCTTTAGAAGTTAAAGCACCCACAGGGCAAATATCCACCGTGTTTAATGCGTAATCGTTATTTAACTCTTTACCATTAAAAGTTCCCACCTCACTGCGGTCACCTCGATTAAAAATACCTAGCTCGTGGGTTTTACTAACTTCGTCGGTAAAACGCACACAACGAGAACACAAAATACACCTTTCGGTATCTAAAACAATTTTTTCACCCAAAGAAACTACTTTATTTTTTTTCACTTTGTTTTGATTCATTTCTGGTTCGTACTGACCAAACTTCATATATTGTTCTTGCAAACCACATTCGCCGGCTTGATCACATATTGGACAATCCAAAGGATGATTTAACAAATGAAAGTCTAAACCCCACTGAACATCTTCTTTAATTTTTTCGGACTGGTTAGTAATTTTCATTCCCTCGGCTACCATAGTGTTGCAAGCAATTTGCGTTCTAGGGTTGCCTTCAATTTCGACCATACATAAACGACAACACCCGGCTACACTTAAACCAGGGTGATAACAATAATGAGCAATATCTTCGCCCGCCGCCTTAAAAGCTTTTATAATGCTGGTGTTTTTAGAAACAGTAACCGACTTTCCATTAACTACACAGCTTACTAAATTTTCTTTTTTATCTGACATCACTACCCTCTTTTATAACTTTGCCCATTTTTAGACTGAAATTGTAAAGCTACATTGGCTGTAGCTGCAGAAATAAATTCTTCTTTAAATTTAGAAACAAAACTTAACACAGGAAAAGCGGCAGCATCAGACAACGCACAAATAGTTTTTCCTTTCATGTGGTTAGCTACTTTTTCTAATAACTTTACATCATTTAAACTAGCAGATCCTTCTAAAATAGAATTAGATAATTTAGATAACCAACCCGTCCCCTCTCTACAAGGAGTGCATTGCCCACAAGACTCATGATGATAAAAATGCATTAACACCTGTAACAATTCTACCATGGAGTTAGAATCATCAATAACAATAATAGCCCCCGAACCCAACATAGACCCTTTGTCTGCTAAATCTTCGTAATCCATATTTACCGACATAGCCTCTTCTTCATTTAACACCGGAGCCGAAGAGCCTCCTGGAATTACGGCTTTTAATTTTCGGCCCTGTTTTAAACCGCCACATAAATTAAAAATAACATCCTTTAAAGGAGTTCCTAAAGGAATTTCATAATTGCCTGGCTTAACCACATTTCCACTAACAGAAAATAATTTGGTTCCTGGAGATTTTTCTGTTCCATATTTTCTGTAACCCTCAACTCCGTCACGAATAATTATAGTTACGGCAGCTAAAGTTTCCACATTGTTTACAATAGTAGGATGAGCCAAATACCCTTCAATAGCTGGAAAAGGTGGCTTTAATTTAGGTTGTCCTTTTTTTCCCTCTAAAGAAGAAATTAAACCCGTTTCTTCTCCGCAAATATAAGCTCCAGCACCAGAGTAAATATCCATGTGGTGAGAAAAGCCACTGCCTAAAATGTTATCCCCTAATAAATTAGCAGCATAAGCTTCTTTAATCGCTTTTTCTACAATCCTTTTGGATTCAAAGTACTCTCCGCGAATATAAATATAAGATTTAGGAGAATTAATAGCAAAGGCGGAAATAATCATTCCTTCAATTAGCTGGTGAGGAGCGCGGTCCATCATTGCGCGATCTTTAAAAGTTCCAGGTTCCCCTTCGTCAGCGTTGCAAATTAAATAGCGCTTTTTACCATTGTTTGGCAAAAAGCCCCATTTTACTCCTGCAGGAAAACCCGCCCCACCTCTACCTCTTAAACCCGCTTGCTTTACCATTTCTGTAATAGCCTCGGGTTTTAAAGTTAATGCTTTTTTTAATTGCTGGTAACCCTCGTATTTTTTATAACCTTCTAAACTTTGATACTCTGGCTTATCGTAATGTTGGGTTAAAATTTTTACTTCCATAAATAACTCGTTTTTAATTTTGCTTTTTACTAGCCACTAAATCGTTTACCAATTGTATCGCTTTTTCTTTAGTTAAGTTTTCATAATATTTTTCATTAACCTGCATCATAGGCGCTGTTCCACAAGAACCCAAACATTCCACCTTAGAAATAGCCAAGCCCTCTTTACTAACTTGCTGTGGCTTTATATTAAACTTATCACTTAAAACTTGAAACAAATCTAAACCTCCGTTCATGTGACAAGAAATGTTGCAACACACTTGTATATGAAAGTTTCCCACTGATTGTTTGTTAAACATAGTATAAAAGTGAAAAACTTCATTAATGTCTTTGGAGGGAATGTTCATAAATTGGCTTAAAGATTCAATGCAGTCATTATTAATCCACCCCTGATTATCTTTTTGTAATTCAAACAAACAAGGGATAATTGCAGAGCGTTTTGTTTCGTAGCGAGAAACTTCTTTAGTAATAAATGCTTTAGTTTTTTCTGATATTGTAAACATAGTTTTTACCTTCTAAAAAATAATTATCTGTCTAGCTCTCCTGCAATAACATTCATGCTTCCTAAAATAGCAATAACATCGGCCACCTGAACTCCTATAATTTGTTCGGGAAAGGATTGGTAAATAGAAAAGCAAGGCGGTCTAACTTTTAAACGATAAGGACAAGCCGAACCATCACTAATTAAGTAAAAACCTAGCTCGCCATTAGCCGCTTCTAAGGCGTCGTAAACTTCTAAAGGTTTATTTTTAATTCCTTTTATCACTAACATAAAATGATTCATTAAAGATTCAATATTTCCATAAACATCTTTTTTTTCTGGCAACACTATGCTTTTATCGCGAATGGTGTAATCTCCCGAAGGCATATTTTTACACATTTGCGTAATAATTTTTAAGGACTCTCGCATTTCGGCCACTCTTACTAAGTACCTGTCATACAAATCTCCAGAGGTTCCTGTGGGAATGTCAAAATCTAAAGTTTCGTAACCATAATAAGGAGTAGCTTTTCTAAGATCTAGGTTCATGCCTGTGGCTCTTAACAAAGGCCCTGTATAACCCCAAGCCACCGCTTCTTCTGTGGTAATGTTACCCACATCACGCGTTCGATTAATCCAAATTTTATTGCCCGTTAGTAACTGGTCAATTTCATCCACTCCTTTGGACATATCTTTACAAAATTCTAAAACCTCTTTAAACCAATTATCAGGAGCGTCTTGGGCCATTCCTCCCACGCGAGTTAAAGAAACGGTTAACCTTGCTCCACATAATTTTTCAAACAAAGAGTAAACCTTTTCTCGATAAGTAAATAGATGAAAAAATCCCGTTAAAGCACCTAAGTCGACCGCGTTTGCTGCCACACAAACAATGTGATCGATAATGCGAGACAATTCCATTAAAACAATACGCATGGCTTGCGCTCGCAAAGGAATATTTACTCCCAATAGTTTTTCTACTGTTTTGCAATACGCCACATTATTAATGGGAGCAGAACAATAGTTTAACCGATCGGTGTAAGGAATAACTTGATTATAAGGATGTGTTTCTGCCATTTTTTCAAAACAGCGATGAAGGTAACCAATTTCTACATTAGCTCTGTTTACTTTTTCTCCGTCCAATTCGCACATCACTCGTAAAGTTCCATGGGTGGCGGGGTGAGAAGGGCCAATGTTTAAAGGTATCATCGAGCTATTGGGGTCTAAGTCCACTTTATCATCGGCAAAGTGAATGGGTAAAGATTCTGTACAAGGTTGATTATAATCTGCAGGGTAACTTTTTCTTAAAGGATGCCCTTGAAATTGATGGTGAGTTAATAGGCGATGTAAATACGGATGGCCGGTAAAAACAATACCAAACATATCGTAAATTTCTCTTTCAAACCAATTGGCCACTTTCCAAACCGAGGTAATACTAGGCACTTCTTCGGAGTCGTTTACCCCTAACTTCACTCGTAGTCGAGACATATCTAAAGAGGAGAATAATTCATACACCACTCCAAATTTTTGAGTAATGTG
>JAAOIK010000011.1 GCA_015163855.1 Pseudobdellovibrionaceae bacterium | reverse complement strand
TTCAAACCAATTGGCCACTTTCCAAACCGAGGTAATACTAGGCACTTCTTCGGAGTCGTTTACCCCTAACTTCACTCGTAGTCGAGACATATCTAAAGAGGAGAATAATTCATACACCACTCCAAATTTTTGAGTAATGTGCGTGTCGGCTTTGTCGGAGTAGTCTACCCCAGAAATATTCATTAAAAAATCAAAGCGCTTTTGTTTTTTTATATAAGTAAAAAAAGCTAAAACCTGATCGGGAGAAATATAAATAATCCACTGCCCTAGCTCTTGAGCAATTATTATTTTTTCTATGTCTGTGTTGGTACCCGCAAAGCACTCAGATAATAAATTTTTTATGATTGGTTCACTTATCATTATTAAAAACCCTTTTTATAACTCTGCCCCTCTGCCAAAATACTATTTCTTTTTTTGTAAACTTTGCCACTGCGACTTCCAAGGCCGCGCTTGATTTTCTGCTATCATTTTTTGCAACAACATAACTCCATCTAAAACCGCCTCTGGAGTAGGAGGACAACCTGGAACAAACACATCCACAGGAATAATCGTGTCCACCCCTTGCACCACATGATAGGATCGGTAAAAACCCCCCGAACTAGCACAAGCTCCCATGGCAATAACATATTTAGGTTCTAACATTTGCTCGTAAATGCGCTTAATAATGGGCCCCATTTTTTCTACAATCGTTCCCGCCACTAATAATAAATCCGCTTGCCGAGGAGAAAAACGAACCACCTCTGCCCCAAATCGGGCTAAGTCATACTTTGGTCCCATTACCGACATCATTTCGATACCACAGCAAGCCGTTCCATAAGGCAAAGGCCATAAAGAGTTTTTTCTTCCCCAAGCCACAAATTTATCTAAGCGCGTGGTTAACACCATAGAGTCTTCGGCCTGAATATTACTTGGCGAAGCTTGGCTTCCTAATTTTTTTGTAGAATTTTGTAATGTTTTTTCTGCCATAGTAACCCTTAATACATAGCTTTAAATATCAATAAATATAGAAAATACTTACCGTCTCTTTTGTACTATGCTAAGTTATACTACACAAGCAGAAAAAACCAAACAATTAGGTAGTCCCAACTATGAAATTACTATGGCTAGATTTAGAGATGAGTGGCTTAGACCCCGATAAAGATGTGATTTTAGAGGTGGCCGCTATTGTCACCAATAAAGACTTAGAAGAGGTTGCCAGCTTTAATAAAGTGATTCATCACGGCGAATTTCGCCTACAAGGCATGGATGAATGGAACACCACCCATCATCAAGCCAGCGGACTTTGGAACTCCGTTTTAAACTCCAAAGAAAGCTTAGAACAGGTGGAAGAAAGCTTGCTAAAATTTCTAGACCAATTTTTTAAACCCAACGAAAAAATTTTCTTAGCCGGCAACAGCATCTATCATGATAGAAATTTTATAAAAAAATATATGAAATCTTTAGAGCAAAGGCTTCACCACCGATTATTAGATGTATCTTCTTGGAAGTTAATTTTTTTTAATAACCATAATATTCAGTATAAAAAACAAAACACCCATAGAGCTTTAGATGACACTAAAGAGTCTATTGCCGAGCTTCAACATTATATGAGCTTTTGTGACTTTAAAAAAAAGAAGGAAGAATAAGGGTTCTTCATTTTCACAGCCCAGCCCCTCCCTCCTATAACCAAATAAACCTTGCCCCCCTCCCCCTAAAATGATAACTATTTTATGGTTTTGCGTTTCTGTGATTAAGGCCTTTTGCGACTCAGCCCGAAGGGTTGCCCAAGCAAAAGGCCTTAATTACAGAAACGCAAAACCATAAAACACATCTATCTTAAAAACCTTGGTGTCCCTAAAAAGACCCGAAGATAGAGAGGCAAACTAAGGAGACAATATGTCAGAAATAAGTATTAAAGAAATGCTAGAAGCAGGGGTGCATTTTGGTCATCAGTCCGACCGATGGAACCCAAAAATGAAGCCTTACATTTACACAGAAAAACAAGGCACCCACATTATTGATTTACAACAAACTTTGCGCCACAGCACTGTGGCCCTAGACTTTGTAAAACAATTGGGCTCGCAAGGAAAAAAAATTGTTTTTGTAGGAACTAAAACTCAAGCCGCACCCGTGGTACGAGCCGCTGCCGAATCTTGCGGACAATACTTTGTAGTAAAGCGATGGTTAGGTGGAACTTTAACCAATTTTGCTACCATTAAAAACAGTATTGATTGGCTTAAAAAAATTGACCAAATGAGAGAAAAAGGTCAGCTCGATCAATTTGTTAAAAAAGAAAAACTGCGCATTGAAAAAAAATACATCAAAATGGACGATTTTTTAGTTGGTATTAAAGAACTAAAAGAAGCTCCCGATGCCGTTTTCATTATTGATACGGTAAAAGAAAAAACTGCCGTACTAGAAGCTCGCAAATTAGGCTTGCCAATTATTGGAGTGGTAGATAGCAATGCTAATCCAGAATTAATTGACTACCCTATTCCTGGAAACGATGATTCCATAAAGGCAATTACTTTATTTTCTCAAGCCGTTGCTAATGCTTATAGCGAAGGCCGAAAAGATTTTAAAGAACAAGCGGCTCAAGAAAAATACGAAAAAAACGCCCCTCAAAAACAAAAACAAAAAGAAGAAAGTGTTACGGGTCGAAAAATGGTAGCTGCTGGTATGGCAGAAGTTGTAGAGATTGAAGAAGAGCTACAAAGTACAAAAACAGAAACTATCGACAAAGCTACTCAAGAAGAATTAGATAAATTAAAAAAACAAAGTGAGTGGACAAAAAAATAATTAAAGCCGAGGTGTGCAGTGACAATTTCAACAGACATGATTAAAGATTTAAGAAATAAAACCCAAGCTGGTATGCTAGATTGTAAAAAAGCTCTTGAAGCTAGTAAGGGTGACTTTGAAAAATCTATTGAGTGGTTAAGAGCAAAAGGTTTAAGCTCTGCGGGAAAAAAATCAGACCGTATTGCTGCCGAAGGTAGTGTTACCTCTTATATTCATGCTGGTGGAACTATCGGAGTTTTATTAGAAGTAAATTCAGAAACCGACTTTGTGGCAAAAAACGAAAGCTTTAAATCTTTTTGTAAAGATTTATCCTTACATATTGTTGCTCAAAAACCTTTATATGTAACCGAAGCCCAGGTGCCAAAAGAGGACATCGAAAAAGAAAAAGCCGTACTAAAAGCCAAAGCTTTAGAAGAGGGAAAGAAAGAAGAGTTTTTAGAAAAAATTTTAACAGGGCAAGTTAATAAATGGTTATCTGAAGTTTGCTTAATGAACCAAAAATTTGTAAAAGACCCCGATGTAACTATCGACGATGTTCTTAAAAACACCATTGCCACTTTGGGTGAAAATATTGTGATACGCCGTTTTGTAAGATGGGAATTGGGAGAAGGAATAGAAAAAAAGACCGAAGACTTTGCTGCAGAAGTAAAAGCACAACTAAACTAAATTATGCCAAAAACTTATAACCGTGTTTTATTAAAAATTAGTGGAGAAGCCTTAGCGGGAAGTGCAAAGCAAGGTATCGACCTACGCGTTTTGGATCAACTGGTAGAAGATATTGCAAAAGCTCACCAAATTTGTTCCCAAATTGGTATTGTTATTGGTGGAGGTAATATTTTTAGAGGGGTTTCGGCCGCCGCCCAAGGCATGGACCGAGCAAGCTCGGACTATATGGGAATGCTGGCCACTTGTATTAACAGCTTAGCCTTGCAAGATGCTTTAGAAAAACGCGGATTAGCCACTCGAGTACAAACCACTATTGAAATGTCTTCTATTGCCGAACCCTATATTCGTAGACGAGCCGATAGACATTTAAATAAAAAGCGCATTGTAATTTTTGGTGCCGGAACAGGCAGCCCCTACTTTACCACCGATACTGCCGCGGCCTTAAGAGCTACCGAACTTCATGCCGATATTTTATTAAAAGCTACCAAGGTGGATGGCGTTTACGACAAAGACCCCGAAACCAATACTGATGCCAAAATTTTTAAAACTATTTCTTACTCGGATGTACTAAGCAAGAAATTAAACATCATGGACTACACCGCAATTACTTTATGTATGGAAAACAATTTGCCTATTATTGCTTTTAATTTACATAAACCTGGAAATATTGCCGAGGTAATTAAAAATCAAAACATAGGTACACTAATTTCTTAAAAGGGTTACAGCGATGACAAAAGAAATTTTAGACACCACAAAAAATAATATGAACAAAAGCATTGAGGCTTTAAAACACGATTTGCAAAAAATTAGAACAGGCAGAACCAATGTATCTATGTTAGATGGAATTATGGTTAACTACTATGGGCAAAGCACTGCCCTTAGCCAAGTGGCCACCTTAGCCTGCCCCGATGCCAAAAGTTTTACAATTACCCCTTGGGAAACTACTGTATTAAAAGATATAGAGGCCGCTATTTTAAATTCCTCCATAGGAATGGCCCCCCTTAATGATGGCAAAATGATTCGAATAAAAGTGCCCGAGCTAACCGAAGAGCGAAGAAAAGACTTAGTAAAACAAATGAAAAACACTTTAGAACAAGTAAAAGTGAGTGTTCGAAATACCCGCCGTGATGCCAATGAACAATTTAAAAAATTACAAACTAGTAAAACTATTACCGAAGATGAGCGCAAGCAGTCTGAAGAAGAAGTTCAAAAGTTTACCAATGATTATATTGATCAAATTAGCCAGTTAGGAGAAGCGAAAACTAAAGAATTAATGACGGTGTAAAAACACTATGAATAACTTAAACCATATTGCTATTATCATGGATGGCAATAATCGTTGGGCAAAAAACCAAAACTCCAAAAGCTCTATTACTGGCCACAAAGAAGGTCTTAAACAAGCAAAAACTATTATTGAATATTGTGCAAAAATACAATTAAAATATTTATCTTTATTTGTTTTTAGTACAGAAAATTGGAATCGCCCTAAATCAGAGATTAACCTACTAATGAAGTTGCTAGACAATAGCGTACAAAAAGAATTGCCCTTACTGCTAAAAAACAATATACAACTGCACCTTATAGGAGACTTAAACCCATTACCTCAAAAAACAAAAAGCACATTGCAGGCTATCGTACAAAAAAGCAAAGCTTGCACAGGCTTACATTTAGTTTTAGCTATTAATTACGGAGGAAGACTAGATATTACACAAGCCTGTAAAGCCTATATAAAAGAACAAATATCCGAACTTATAGAAAGCGAAAACCCTATTAGCCCTGAAAAACTAAAAACTGTTGCAGATCATTTAGATGAAGAAAAATTAAATCACTTTATGTATTCCTCCGTTGCACCCGACCCTGATTTGATTATTAGAACTAGTGGCGAAACACGATTATCTAATTTTTATTTGTGGTCTTCTGCCTACAGTGAAATTATGTGGACGAATAAACTATGGCCCGATTTTCAACCTGAAGATTTACAAAACTGTATTAATGATTTTCAAAATAAAAAAAGACGATTTGGTAGTCGAACATTAACCAGTAATAAGGAATAAATGAAAAATTTTATTATTAGAAGTATCAGCGCGGCGGTCGTTCTTAGCATTTTTTATTTAAGCTATTATTTTTATAGTTTATATGGTTTAAGTATTTGTTTATTTATCTTTAGCTTACAGCTGAACAAAGAAGTGCATCGACTACTTTTTGACATCAATACAGTATCTAAAATGTTTTATTACACCAGCTTTATACTAATCAGTGTGGGTTTGTTTTTGGCTTCGGTTACTCCCATTTATATGGTTCTTCCTTTTTTTACAGGCTTAGTAAGCTTGCACATTTTACTTAGTTTTTTAGAGTCAAAAAATAAAAATTCTATTGAGCATACTTTGCAAATGATATTTAAAAGTTTATTTTTAATTTCTTATTTTCTAATAGGTGCTGTGAGTTGTATTCGCTTGATTAACTCTCCAATGGGCCTATCTTTATTTATTATTATGTTAATTACAGTAGGGTCTATAGATTTGTTTGCCTACCTGGGAGGAAACTTCTTTAAAGGGCCTAAGTTATTACCCTATATTTCTCCTAACAAAAGTATTTCGGGAGCCCTTACCGGTTTGCTAATGGGTGCAGTAATTAGCTTTACAGGCCTTCAATATTACTTTCCAGAAATATCACCACTAATAAGCATTCCTTTTTGCTTGCTTATAGGGGTAATGGCGCAAGTGGGCGATTTGATAGAGTCTGCCCTAAAAAGAAGTAGTAATAAAAAAGATTCGGGAGCTTTTTTACCCGGGCACGGCGGCTTATTAGACCGAGCCGACAGTTTACTACTAACCGCCCCTTTATTCTTTACCCTATCTTGGACGCTGGTCTATGTTATGGTAAAAAATTAATTTCTCTGTTGCCCCCATCTATTTTTTTCTACACAATATTATCATGGATATTATTATTAATAGCGTTGTCGGTTTGTTTTCTAGCATTGGCCCTTTTATTTTACTTTTAGGGGTTTTAATTTTTATTCACGAATTTGGTCACTTTATTGTGGCTAAATTTTGTGGTGTTAAAATAGAAGTTTTTAGTCTTGGCTTTGGTAAAAAGATTTTACAATATACCAAAGGCGACACTTGTTACTGCCTATCGCTTATCCCCTTAGGTGGTTATGTAAAAATGTATGGCGAAGCTCCTGGAACAGAAATACCAGAAAGCAGTAAGCATCTTGCTTTTACTCACAAAAATGTTTATCAAAGAATTGCCATTGTACTAGCTGGCCCTTTAATGAATTTATTTTTAGCCGCTTTTCTTTTTTCAGGCTTAGGCTATTTTGGCGAACAAGTGCCTGCCGCTAATTTAGGCGATGTGCCACACCAGTCTGCCGCCTATAAAGCCGGTTTTCGATCTGGAGATAAAGTTTTATCTTTAAATCAAAAAAAAGTATCTAACTTTTTAGAAATTAGACAATATATAGAACACCACCCTAAACAAGCTATCACCGCTGTCATTAAGCGCCAAAACTCTTTTAAAAAAGAAATTATTTTTACCCCCACAGAAGTTCAAAACCCCAACCCCGTAGCGGAAAAAGAAAAAGTGGGTTTATTAAAGGGGGTACACTTTACTGCACAAAGCCCTATTATATGGGTAAAAAAAACCTCCCCCCTATTTACTTTAATAAACTCTGCAAAAACGAAAAAAAACCCACTACACATTATAAAAATAGTTGCCATTAATGAAAAGCCGATTAAATATTTATGGGAGTTAAAACAAGAATTAGTAACTCTAATACTTAGCAACACAAAAAATATTAGCTTAAAAACAGAAAGAGGCGTTGCCGCTTTTAATTTACAATTACCACCTGTACCAAGCAGGCTTTTAATAAAAAAAACATCTTTGCTAAGTGCTATTGCTAAAAAAACTGCACGAAATAAAATTAATACCGAAAACATTTTTAACGCATTACAAGTGACTCCCTGCTCCTTATGCTTAGGTTTAGTTAGTGCAAATAGCCCCGCTCAAAAAGCCGGATTAAAAGCCACTGATAAATTATTTAGTATCAACAACATAGCGTTAAATCGCTGGGAAGATGCTCCAAAAATAATTAAATCCTTTAAAAAAGGACAAAAGCCTTTATCTGTACAGTTTATTAGAGGTAATCAATTAAAACACACCACGATTAGCCCTAAGGCAACAAAAATAAATTTGCCCACGGGAGAAACAGAAACTCGATTTATGGTGGGCATTGCTCCCCTGCTAGAGCTAAATATAAACTTCACCTCTAGAAAAGTAACTGGTTTATGGAATGTTATTAGTTATGGTTGGTCGGAATCCATGCGGTGGACCAAGCTAACTATGTTAAGCGTAGCTCGTATGTTTCAAAATAAAGTGTCTTCAAAAAACTTAGCCGGAGTTTTAAGCATTGGTAAAATGGCAAAAGATTCTTTAGAGGTGGGCTGGTATGCCTTTTTTAGATTAATGGCTATTATTTCTATTAACTTGTTTTTATTAAACTTAATGCCTATCCCCGTATTAGATGGTGGACACCTGTTTATTTATATAATAGAGGTTATTCGTGGAGGCAAAAAAATAAGCTTGCGTAAAATAGAGATTGCTCAAGGGGTTGGCTTTGTATTACTAATGAGTTTAATGCTTTATGCTTTATTCAATGATGTTATGCGCTTTTTATAAAAAAATATTTTTATGCTTTTATTATCTGTAGATACCAGTTCTTCTTATGGCAGCCTTAGCATTGTGCAAGTGGAAAAAAATACTTATCACTGTTTGTCACACAAACAATGGATAAGTAATAAAGAACAAAAATATTCACACTCCGAAGTTATTACCGTCTTCTTTCAAGAGGCCCTAAAAGAAGCAAAAGTAACTTTAAATCAGTTGCAATTAATTATTTGTGGTGTTGGGCCTGGCAGCTTTACTGGCATTAGAGTAAGTGCTAATTTTGTAAAAAGCCTGTCTTTTAGTTTAAATATTCCTTTGGTTGCAGTTAGTTCTTTAGAAAGTTTAGCACAAAAAAATAAAAGCGACCTTGCTAAAAAACAAGAATTAAAAACAGAAAAAAATCCCTCCAAAAAAACAGCACTTCCCTTAACTCCAAATCAACCCAAAGAAGCTTTGCTTCCCTTAATTCACGCTTTTAGCAAAAAAATATATTTAGCTGCCTATACAGTTTTTGATTTTAAGTCTATTTTAAAAAAACAAGTCGTTAATTATAATGAGCTAGAAACACTGCTAAGTTTACATAATATAGAGCTTTGGCATGTTTCAGGAGACGCCTACCCTTTATTTCAACAGTATTTTTCTAATACTTTTAAAAAAAAGCTAAAAATTTATCCTAAAATTACCCACCCTTGCTCTTTAACTATGGTAGAGTTATTTTTACAAAGCTCTGAAAAACAAAAAAATACACTAAACTGGAAAAATCTATTACCCTTGTATATTAGAAGCTCCTCTGCAGAAGAGCTTTTACATAGTAAAAAATAATATGGCACAAACAAAAGAAATTATCGTAAGCGTAAAAGATACAGATGTTGGGTTACGACTAGATGTTTTTATTAGCAATTTACCCGAAATAGACTCTAGAACTTTGTCACAAAAAATAATAAAAAATGACTCTGTGGTGCATCAACAAACCAAAAAAGTATTAAAAACTGCATATACTGTTAAAAAAAACGACATCCTTATTGTTCAAATACCTCTACAACAAAAAGAAACCCACTTGCAACCTTGGAATGCTGACATAGATATAATTTTTGAAGACGAACATCTCGCGGTAATTAATAAAGCCTCTGGAATTGCTGTGCACCCCTCCATAGGACATCAAAAACACACTTTAGTTAATTTATTACTACACCACTGCCATTCTTTATCCATGGGTTTTAATGAAGAGCGGCCCGGTATTGTTCACCGTATTGATTTACAAACTAGTGGTTTATTAGTGATTGCAAAAAATAATAAAAGCCATGCTTTTTTAGCCGAGCAATTTAAAAATAAAACCACTCATAGAAAGTACTGGGCTTTAGTTTTTGGTCAAGCCTACCCTCCTCAAGGCAGTATTATTAGCTGGTTAAAACGAGACCCTAGAAACCGAAAAAAATTTGCTAGCATTACTAAAAATATTAAAAACAGTATGGCGGTAGTTTCTAATGATTCACCCCTAGTAACCTCTTTAATCCAGACCGATAAAGAACAAAGCACACTAAAGAATAAAAAGACTAATGCTAAGCAAGCCATTACTCATTACAAAATGCTAAAAGAACATGCTTGTGGAGTTAGTTTAGTGGAGTGTCAATTGCAAACAGGCCGCACTCATCAAATTAGAGTGCATATGTCAGAAAAGGGAAACTCTATATTGGGTGATACTTTGTACGGAAGGTCTAATCGATGGAAGTCTGTTGCAGATATACCTATGCAAAATTTAATAAAAAATTTAGACAGGCTGGCTTTGTGCGCTTACGAACTAGGCTTTGTCCACCCTGTAAGCAAAAAAGAACTACGGTTTAAAATAGGTGTTCCAGAAAATTTAAAAGACTTAATGAAAGCTTTGGAATTTTGTAACTTAGTAGAATAAAAAATAGATAAGCTATTTTATTTTTTACTACCTTATTTTTTGTTTTCCAAAATATCTTTTTCTAAAACCAAATTTAAATTTTTAAAATTAATATCTGTATCTTTTTTTAAAACTAACTGCTTTGTATATTTTTCTAACAAACTACTACTGATAACAGCCTCTCTAGGAAAGCTTGATTGCTTTGAATAGCAGGTAGAAAATAACTGCTTCCAATCAAACAAATAACCTGGGTCTGCTTTTCCTCGAAAGCCAGCAATATGTTCATGCCCTAATATGTGGTCGGGATCATTTAATAGAGGGTGTTTTTTTTGTAAATGTTTAACTAGCATAAATAAGCTTTGATACTGTAACTTTGAGTAAGGTAGCAAATTTCCATTAAAATTAACCAGCTCAATACCAATAGAAAAATCATTAAAGCTTTCCCACTTCTTACCCTTATGATCACAAAAGCGGCTTTTTCCAGAGTGCCAAGCTATTTTATTAACAGGAACACAGTTATAGATTGTTCCATCTGTGTCAATAATGAAATGTGCAGAAACTTTTGCTTTAGGATCTAAAAAAATATTTAAGGCTTCCTTTAACGAACAAGCCGTATAATGAAGAATTATAAAGTGTGCATCCATCTCCCTGTTGTCAAAATTAGGAGATAGATGCTCGCAGTTAATTAGCATTTATTTAAGCACTTTTCTTTCTTTTAGAGGCCGGTGAAATTTTTAATAGCTCTCTATATTTAGCAACAGTTCTTCGCGCTACTTGAATACCCTCTGTTTCTAAATATTTAGTTAACTTTTGATCAGAAAAAGGTCGCGCAGGATCTTCTTTAGCAATGATTTTTTTAATTTTTGTTTTTACCGAAGCACTAGAAATTAATTTACCATCAGTACAAGCTACTGCAGAATTAAAAAAATATTTTAAAGATAATAAGCCCCTTGGAGTATGCACATACTTATTACTTACAACACGACTTACTGTAGATTCATGTACATCAATTTCTTGAGATACATCTTTTAAAATCATAGGCTTTAAATATTCTGGTCCTTTTTCAAAAAAATCTAACTGTCTTTTTAAAATGCATTCGGTTACTCTATATATAGTTTTTTGTCGCTGGTATAACGAGCGAATAATCCAAACTGCTGACTTAAATTTTTCGTCTACATACGACTTCATTTTTTTATCATTTTTCCAATCCTTATAGGAAGGAGAAATTTGCAAACTGGGCAACCCCTCTTGGTTTAAAAAAATCACATACTCTTCTGCATTTTTAGCAATATAAATATCTGGACTAACATAAGTCCCTGCCGAGGTAACAGTAAAGGCCTGTCCTGGCTGTGGCGAAAAATTTAAAATAATTTCACACAGCTCTTTAGTTAATTTAACATCATAGTTTAATGCTTGCGCTATGGCTTTAAAATCTTTTTTTTCTAAATCAGAAAAGTGATTGTTAATAATATTTAAAATATCTGGAGTATCTTCTTGATGATGTTTCGCTTGTAAAATTAAACTTTCTTGCAAGTTTCTTGCTCCCACTCCAGGAGGGTCCATTTCTTGAATATGTAGCAGCACTTCTTCTAGATCTTCTAAATCTACATCACTGCTTTTAGATATTTCTTCTAAAGCCGTACTTAAGTATCCATCATCATCAATAGAGTCTATTAATAAATAAGCTAATTCTTTTTGCTCCTTATCTAATATAGATACCTGCACCTGCCACTCTAAATGTTCTGCCAAACTAACTGACTTACTTAATATTTGCTCATAATTTAAGTCATCTTTTCCTTGCATAGACAAAGCTAAAACCGATTTGTTTAGTTTTCTCCAATCTAAATCAGAGTTTGCTCCAGTTTCAAAATCAGAAACATCACCTAACTCTTCTAAATTAGAATCCGACTCTACACTTTCTTTTTTTCTACTTGCCTCTTCGGGGTCAATGGTTTCTACCATTTCTTCTAATAAAGGGTTATTTACTAATTCATTTTGAATAGAAGAAGCTAGCTCTAACCTAGATACTTGTAGTAACTTAATGGCTTGCTGCAACTGTGGGCTCATTTTAAGTTGTTGGGACAACTTCATAGACATTTTTAATTTTTGTGACATATCAATCTCCTCGTTAGGTTGTTTTACTTAAATCTATTTTCGCTATTTTATAGGCGAAAATTAGATCCTAAGTAAAATTCCTTTACCTCTTCTATTTTTGCAACATCTTCTACTAAGCCCGAGGCAATTACTTTTCCGTTTCTTAACACTACAACAGAGTCACATATTTTAAGCGTCTCTTGTACATTATGGTCCGTAATAAGAATCCCTACACCTTTAGTTCGGATATTTTCTAAAAAACTTTTAATTTCTAAAATCACCACAGGGTCTAGTCCAGCAAAAGGCTCATCTAAAAATAAGAATTTAGGGTCCAAAGCTAAACACCGTGCAATTTCAAGCCTACGACGCTCTCCCCCCGACAATTGGTAAGCTTTCTTGCCTATGCTAGCTAATAAACCAAATTCCTTTAAAAGGCCTTCTAATTTTTCGTGTGTTTCAATGCGAGACAGCTTTTTAGACTCTAAAACAATTTTTAAATTATCTTTAACGCTTAACTCGGCAAAAACACTGGGTTCTTGAGGCAAATAAATTAAACCTTTTTTTGCTCTTTTGTAAAAAGGAATATGAGTGATGTCTTCGTCATTTAATAAAATCTGCCCAGCATCTATGGAGATTAAGCCTAGTGCCGAATAAAATGAAGTGGTTTTTCCAGACCCGTTGGGCCCTAACAGACCTAATATTTTTCCACTTTCTAATTTAAAAGATATGTCAGAAAGAATATTAATTTTTTTTATAGATTTAGATATATTTTGTACTTTTAAAGTAAACACTATTTTAGCTTAGCAAACTATTATCTATCACAACAGTAATCTTTAAAAATTTAAACTTTCATCTACTTGAATTTTTCCTTTTTTAATTTCTATACTTTGGTCTATTGGGTTAAATAAAATCATTTGCCCCTTAAAGTTATGCCCTCCAATAAATATAGATACATTTCCCTTTAAGGCATATTGTAGTTGTTCTTTAGAATTATTAAAAATTAATTGATTAGAAAAACTTTTATAAGCTTTATGAATAATTTTTACTTGTTTATTAAATACAAAATGATCTTTAAAATTATAACTTAGCTTTTCTGATGTAATACTGCTTCCGGAAAGTTGATTGGTAAATTGCAACTTTACTTTTGAAAATAATTTTATTTGTAAAGGGGTTAAATTAAGTTTTAAACCTTTAGATGTAATGTAAAAAGTATTACTTTTAATTGCCACCTTTGTGTTGCTAAATAACTGCGAAGTTTTAAAGTCATATTGCAAATCTTGTACTTCTACATTGTATTTAGAAAAACTGATATAAGCCGTATCCGTAAATCTTAGTAAGCCTATGCTTTTATCAAAAATTGCAGATTGCGATTTTAAAATTAACACTTTAGGCTTTAAGGCTTTAGATTTTGCAATCCACTTTACAGTTAATGTAATATCTTTTAATACCCAGCGCCTGTTTTCATTACTATCATTCTCTATAGCTGTTTTTGCCAACACCGACACTAAATATGTTTTGTACTTTCTAAAGGCACTAAAGCCTTCGATAGATGTAATTACTTTGTCGTGAGTTATTTGTTTAATAACAATATTCCAAGAGTTTTTTCGCTCTTCTAGTAAATAAAAAATACTCCACAAAAAAACACAAAATATGCCAACAGATATAAAAAGGCCAGAAAATTTTTTCATTAAAAGAAAGTTATTTATTTTCTATTTTTTTAATTACAGCAAAACTCATTTCACTTAATCCAGATTCGGTAATGGTATACATAATTTTTTTAATAGATAAAAAGTCTATATCTTTATCTGCCTGAATAGTAACTTTAATATTATTATTTGCTTTTTTGCTGTCTTTTTCTTTAGTTAAGACAATTTCTTTTTTTAAAGCCTTTAGTAAGGGAGCAAATATCCATTGTTTTTGGTTTTTTAAATCATCAAAAGTGGCTACTTTTGTATTATTTACTGCAATTTTTTCTTTAGATAAAACTATAACCAAAGAAGGCCTTAAAGGCTTTACTATACTAGCTTGAGGTAAGGCTACACTATCTTGAAGCTCTACTGCTTCGCCATTTTGCAAAAACTGCTGTAATAAAAAAGCAGCTAGAACTACAAACAAATCAATTAAAGGAGTTAAAGACAAAGTGCTTTTAATTTCTTCTTTATTAGCTTGTAATTTTTGGCTTCTATAACCTGGAACATGTATTGGCATAGCGCAACTCCCTTCAGTTAATATTAAAATGCTTCGGCAGAAATAGTTAGGTTAGATAAGTTTTCTGATAACAAGTAATCCATAGCTTCTACCAAAAATCGATATTCTAATTGATTAGGCATACTAATCGCTACCGTTACTTGTTTTGGAAATTTCTTTTTATAGTTTTTTAATAAAGATTTTAACCTTACACTATCGTATTCTCCATTTTTTTTAGAAATAAATATGCTTTTTCCAGAAAAGCGTAATAAATATCCTTTTTTTAAAACCGACAAACTTAAACTGGATTTATTTTTTATATTCTTAGCGTTGCTTTCTGTTTGTTTACCATGAATAGAGCTGCCTAGCTCTATCATAGATAGTTGAGACCATACAGAAGTAAACAATAAAAAAATAATTAAAACACTTAATAAATCAATGAAAGGAACAATGTTTAGTTCCCCATTAATATTATTAGATCGAATATGTGATTGAATATCCATAATTCCTTATTTTATAAGCAGCCACTTACCTTGCTAGGCCATTGTGTTTTTTAGTTTATCTCTGTTAGAAGTTACTAAATTCATAACTTCCATACTTTTTTCTAATATTAAACTGGTTTCTTTAGAAATTCTAATACTAAAAAATCCATGAAATAAAATAGCAACAATGGCAACCATCAATCCAAAGGCTGTACAGTTTAAGGCTTCTGAAATTCCTCGAGAAAGTAAAATAGCTTTCATAGAATTATCGGCTAGGGCTATACCTCCAAAAGATATAATTAGTCCCACAACAGTTCCCACCAAACCTACTAACACTGACATGTTACCCAATACGGCTAAGAAATTAAACCACCCCTCTACTCTAGGAATTTCGCGTAACACACTGGCGTCCATAGCCACTTGCACTTCTTCGTCAGGTCGTTTATTTAAAACCTGAATTAAACCCGCTTTTAAAGTATTTGTTAAAGGCCTTGGGTTGCTGTCGCAAAAAGCAATGGCAGACTTAAGATTGCCAGATAAAATTGCACTAAAAACCCCTGTGTTAATACTTTCTCTAGAAATACTTAAAGCTCGCAAGCTCAAAAAGCGTTCTATAACTAAAAATAAAGATACTATGCCGATGGCTGCAATATAGTACATAGCTATTCCACCTTCGCAAAAATGTTTTGCAATGAAATTAACCTGCGTACTACAGTGACCTACTACTGCTGCTGTTACCTCTTCTGTCATGCTGTTCTCCTTTTCTTTTTATTATTCTATTTTTTATTATTCTATTTTTTACTTTATTTACTTTATTTGCCTTTAAACCTAAATGGAAATTCTACTGCTTGAAAGCTTCCTTTAGGTGTCTTTGGAAAAATCCAAGACCTTAAGTTCTTAACAATGCAATTTCCCACACCTCTCATCTTAGAAGAACTTAATTTTTTAATATTTGCATTTACTACTCGCCCTTTGCTATTAATTTTCCAATATAAACTTACCAAACCTCCTAAAGAAGGATAATAATCTTGTTCTTTTTGGTAGCAAAATCGAATAACATTTTTATGAGCTTGAATAACTCGATAAATACCAGCAGAATCTACTCCTCCACCAACAAAATCATCTCCTACATCTCCCGCATAAGAAATACTAACTTTGCTAGGGCTACCCAAGTCTATACTCCCTCCAGACAATCCATTAGGAGAACCGTAAGTTCCAATCCCCGAACCTAATTTTACTGTGGAGTTTGGACTTCCCCCTTTACTTCTTTTTAACCCAGAACCAAAACGCGTAGCCAAACGGTCGGAAGAATTACCCGCCCCCGAACCTTTAACTTTTGATCGAGCTAAACCATATAGGCCACCCGACCCAGCGCCCAACTTTGCTATTTTTTTCTGCTTACCTGATTTAGCAAAAACACCTAAGATTCCTACCGATTTAACATCTACTTTTTTCTTTCTTAGTCCGCCTGATTTACGACCCAAAACACTGGCTTTAGTTTTGCCTTTTTTAATTTTAAAAGCGGTCCCTTTTTTAGAAACTTTTTTGTGCTTTACAACAGAAGGTTTTGATTTAACAACAATCCTTTTTTTAGGATTTTTCTTTTTAGCAGTACTTTTTTTAGGCTTGTTTATGCCCGAATCCACTACTGTTTTTTTAATAAGAGTGGGTTTGTTTTTTTTAAAACTAACACTAACAAATTTTTTAACTTCTAAAGGAGTTTTAGCAGCCTTTTCTTCTATGGCCGTATTGTATAAAAACAAAAATAGCAAAGCTACAAAAGATAGTGCCAATACGCTAAGCTCTGATAAGCTCATACTAATTAATGCTCCAGCCTTAGCAGAAGAAGATGGCTTTTTGTAACTAATTGTAATTTGAAAATCACTGGATTTAGAATGTAGGCGAACTAACTCACCTTGCTTTAAAATAATACAGGTTTGTTTCGATTTTTGAACTATTTGCGAAGATTCTACCAAAGCGGAATAAGGAACTTCGCCTTTTTTTGAGTAATAAGAAAATGTAGACTTAACGGGATAACATTCTACCGCTTTATTAGTTATTTTTAGTAATCTTGCTTTGTTTTTTGCCGAGTACTCTTTTGGAGCTATTACAAAATTTGCTCCATCTTTTTTATTAGACAAATACACAGAACCTTTTTTAGGAAAAGAATAAACTTGAAGTAGTCTTTCTTTCCAAAAAGTAGAAACCTCTATAACACTACCTGAGCTAGGAGATACTATATCTAAACATGAATCATTTTCACTAGATGGAGCAAAAGTATTTTTAAATTTTCTTTTATTTTTAAACATTAATTAAAGCCTCCAAAGGATTTTTCTAAATTTAATCCTGTTGCTTTCATTTCTGGCTTAAAGTGATTTCTTAATTTAAATAAATAGCGGTTATCTAAAGAATCTTCTTTTAATAAATAAAACAAATCGGTGGTGTTAAATTCCCCCTCAATGGTTTCTTCAGAAAAACGAATGGTGTCGTTTTTGCTAGGTTTTTTAGCAAAAAGCACAGAAGAATAAAATAAAAATGCAAACAACAATAATAACTTAGGCATTAAATAGTTCTCCCCACCCTATTGTTTAGTAGTTTTATTAATTTTAATAGCCTTTTGTCATTATTCCATACTTTAGCCCGCTCTAAAAGAGAGCTTATATCTGCACCTTTTTGATTAGTTTGAAATAAAAAATAGCCGTAATTAAATAAGCCCAAAGAGTATTCTGCGTCTATTGTTAGTGCTTTTTTATATAGTTTTTTTGCCTTATTAAATTTTTTCAAAAGCTCGGCCACTATGGCATAATTGTTTAAATCCATAATAGAAAAAGCATAACTTTTTTTATTAAAATAATCGAAAATGCCCTTTGCTTTTGCAAACTCAGAGTAGCTGGCATAAACAAAGGCTAAATTAATACCTGCATAACTGTTTTGCAATAAAGTATTTTTAGAAATTTTCTCTAAAAATGCAACGCCTTCGGAAATTTCTCCTCTTTTTAAGGCTAACACTGCTTTGTCATTGTAATAGGCCGATGCATTGGCCTTTAACAAGCCTTTGTCTTCTAAAATAATATCTGCTAAATCTAAAAAACCTCGCCCAATATAAGAGGCAGATAAAATATACCAGTAGTCTTGGTTACCATTTTCATTAGCAATGCCCGATAAGGCAAATTTTTTCATAGCAATGAAAGTGGTAAATTTTTGTTTGTATTTACCTTTATATAAAAATTGCCCACTAGTGGTAAAATTAACTTTTAGCCTTTCGAAGTAAGATATATACGGTTTTTTTACAGAATCTTCTTGGCTAGCTATTTGATTATATGCAAACACTACGGTTGTGTTGTAAATTTTAAAGTCGTATGCTTTTTCTAAAGTTAGCTCGTATAATTTTTTTCCTCGCAACAACATAGGATCTGTAAATTTTTTTACACCTTTAATATACGCTTTTTTGTCATCTCCCTTTAAAGATTTAGGAACAGGAAGGCTGGTAAAAAAATTAGCCACATGCGATTCTGCTCTTGCCTCTAAAACTAACACCTTTAATAAATAGTCAGAATTATTTAAACTAGCCACTGCTTTAGCTTCTTTTTGAACTTTCTCTAGTAGAGCTAACTTTTGCTTAGTTAGTGTTTGTAGTTTTAATTTTTTATTAAATTTAAGCTGTAATAATTTAGAGAAGGCTTGTTTGGCATAAGTATATTTTATTTTTGCCACTACCTGTAAAATTCTGGGGTACTTATTAAAAGTTCTTCTGTTTTTTACATAGCTTGAAAATAACTTTTTTTGCCACCAACCTGCTTTACTAGGTTTATTTAGCCTTTTGTACAAACCTATTATTTTATCGCCTATAAAATACTTTTCTTTACTGCTGGTGCTAGTGCGATAATATTTTTTTAAAAGAGTTATAGACTTACTAACTTGATTAGTAGCTATATATAAATCTACTAACAAAAGTTTTACTTTTCTTTTTTTTCTTACATTTTTTGATAGTAATAAAAATTTATTAAAATCATTTATAGCTGATTTATACTGCTTTAAACTTTTTCTTAAAATTCCTGCATTATAGTACCAAGTTGCTGATTCTCTAAATTTATTTTTAGCCATGCTTTCTAAAGCTTGTGCAACCTTAACATACAAACCTTTTTCTCTGTATATAGAAACCAATGACAATTTTGCTTTTTTATATAAAGTTTTATTTTTAGAAAATTTAATTTTCTGTAAAAAAAACGCAGCCTTGCTTATATCTTTAATTTTAAGATATAGATTGGCTCGATTAAATAAAGCTGGTGTGGCTAACGATGATTTTTTTAAATCAATTTTTTCATACTCTTTAATAGCTTTTAAATACTTTTTTTGCTTTTCTAAATTTTCAGCCACCTTAAAGTAAACTTTGTCTTTTTGATGTTGAAATTTTTTAGACCTTGCCACAGCGGTATTTGCTTCAAATAGCGTTTTAATTTTTTCATATTTTTTTTGTTTACTATAAATGTCTACCAACCAAGATATCACCTGCTTTCTAGCCACTTTATTTCTCTTAGATTTTGCGGCATGGTTTAAATAACTATTTAAGGTTTTATCTGCCAGCGCCAGCTGCAATCTATTGTAATAAAAATAACCTAAACGATATTCTAAATTTAAATCTGCATAAGAGCTTAAATAATGTAGGGCAGAAGCTTCGAATAATTTTTCTACTCCTGAAATAGGTAATATCTTAGAAAAATTACGAGTTCTTTTTTTTACTTGATTGTAAGAAAGAATTCTTTTTTCCGAGCATAAAACTTTATTATATAGTGCTTTTTTATAAAATGAAGACTGCCCAAAAGAAACAATTTCGTTATATTGGCCTTGAGCCTTTGCATATTTTTTTTTATCAAACAATAAGTCTGCATATAAAAATTTTATTTCTAGCAGCTTTTTTTTATTCCATTTTTGGTTAGAAAAACTTTTTAAATATAGCGGGTATAAAGACAATAAACTACGCATTCGCTTAGCTTTATTTTTAGTCGCTTTTTTATTATAAAAAGTGGCTATTAAATAGCGAAGATATTCTTCTTGCTTTTGTACATATTTTTTGCGGTTTTTATAATCTCGATTAAGCCACTGGCTATTAAGCCCATAATTAGACAGCCACCTTTTTATTAAAAGAATATTTTTAGTTACTATTTGGCTATACTTATAGGATTGAATAATTTTATAAGCATATTCAAAGCTGCCCTCTTCCATAGGGTTCATGGATATTAGCTGCCTCCAAATATAAACAGCATCACTGCGCCTTCCGTCTGACAAGTAATAGCTGGCTAATAACCCTAAAGACTTTTTCATTTGTTTGTTAGACATGTATCTTGAAAACATTTTTTTTGCTGATGAGCCTGATCCATACCTACTATAAAAATAAGGTAAATCACGAATGGCTATTTTTTTAAAAGAAAACAACTTGCCCGATTGAGTATTTTTTAAAACTAAAGTTAAATAAGAAAATGCCGTTTTATATTTTCCCATTTTGTGATTAACCCAAGCCAATTTATAGTAAATTAAATATTTAAGCCTTTTTGTACGGCTTTTTAAACCTTGCTTATAAAACTTTTTTGCTTGCTTCCAAAAGAACTTAGAAAAATAATAGTCGGCAATTAAAAAATTTAATTCTTCTTTTAATAAACTGCTGGAATATTTTTTAGAAAAGGTAGTGTATAAAGCAGCGGCCTTCTTTACTTGGTCAAACAACAAATAATTTTTTATAGCAAAGCTATAAACTTTTTCACTTCTTTTTTCATTGGGAAAGGTTTTTAAAAACCATAAGTACAGTTTTAAAGATTTTTTATTATAAACATAAGAAGAGTTAAAATTGATTCTTTTTCTGTGCCTTCTTTTTTTGTGATAGCGTTCATGTAATTTTAATTTAACCAATTTGCTTTTTTCAAAATATTGTTTAGCTAAGCGCAGCCAAATATCTGCTCTGTCTCTGTCGGCTTTGTATCGTTTTGCTAAATTAAAAAGGTATTTAATACTTTCGTCAGTAACCGTTTCTAATTCTTGTAAATCTGTTCCTGGAGGAAAGCTAAATTGCCTAGATACAGGAGGCCTAATGTCTTTTAACTGTATTTTTGACTTTGTAGCTATTTGTGTTTTAGAAAATTTAGAAAGATGAATTGTTTTTCTATTTAACTTAACTGAAGACTTACCCCCTCCGTACGCCAAAGGGTTTAAAAAAATCGTTATTAAAATACTAATTAGCAAAGGCCTTTTATCTTGCACAGCTAGAGCCCCCAATATAGTAATAATTACCTAGTTCATCTAACCAATATTCTCCTTGAAATGGCCAATATTCATATCCATTTTGAATATAATAGTTTCGTTTATCCTCTTCTTGTTCTTCTTTTTTAATTCCTAGTTTTTTTTCTGCAATTTTTTTCTTTATACTGGTTTGCTTTGATTTTAACAATTCATAACGAATAAAATCTTTTTGTTTTTTTAAATTAATTAATTCTTTTCGCATTTTAACTAATTCTAACTCTCCCGCAATTCTTAAATAGCTTTTAGAGTACAATAAATTTGATTTAATGTTTTTAAATACGGGCCTAGCCGCTAAGGATCTTGAAGAAAATAGTCTTCTTAATTTTTTTCTTTCTTTAGCTAATCCAATAATTTGTTGAAATAGTTTTTTAATTGGGCCCGAGCTTGCCAGTTTTGCCTTCCAAGATTCTACATTCTTTTTTCTTAATAGTTTAATATAAAAAGAGTACAAAGCTCTCTTTTTTCTTAATAACCAAGAAACATTGCTTAATACACCTTTATACTCCTGATTATAAATACTTAAAATTTTCTTTACCTCTTCGTACCTACATAGCTTTAAATAAACCACAGCTCTTAAAATTAAAGACTCTGGAATATAGTTTCTTTTATAATAAGAAGAGTGAATCGTTTGAAAATGTCGCAAAGCCATATTTAACTTATTTAACCTTAGCTCGGTCCATGCAGATTCTTGCAAAGCTTCTACCCAAAACTCAGAATCCCTAGGTATGTTATAATATAACTTTAACGCTCGCTTCCATCGTTTTAGTTGATAGTAAATTCTAGCTTGTCCCAGTAAAGCTGCCGTATGCATTTTAGTATAAGGCTTGCTTGCTTGCACAATTTTTTTAAATACTCGTAAAGCTTGCGTAAACTTTCCTTGCTCCACTAATGAATTAGCTAAAAAGTATCGTGACAAAAAGTACAAAGCATTGCCTCTTTTAATTTTAAAAAAGTAACGAACAGCTTTACTAAAATTGCGTTTTTCAAAATAGTTTTTTGCTAAAATATAATATAATTTTGCTCGATATTTAGAGGGAAATCTGGTTAAAGACATTACAGACAATGCTTTTTTAATAGACTGGTTATCTTCTATAGAATTGGCGGTTAACAATAGTCGAGTTAAACTAGTTTGAGCATACCTACCCTTACCTTTCGAACTTTTTATAGACTCTAACAAAGCCCAAACCGAAGAGCGTTTTAATTGTAACTTTTCAAAGGCCAAGCCTAATAAAAAATACACTCGTGGCTTAGATTTATTATATTCTTTAAATCGCAACAAAGACAAAAGTTTAACAGAAGCTTTTTTACTATTGCCCGAACTAATTAAATAAGAAATTTTATTAATAGCTGTTGTGCGAGTAGAAAAAGATTTTGCAGAAAAAGCTTTTGACGTAAATATCAGTAAGCTACAAAAAATAATTATATTATTTAACATTTTTATTTTCATAATTTACCTGCCTGTATTTTTACCACCAAAGAACCAGCTAACACCTAGCCCAAATAAAATATCATTAGCAACACCTGTTATCTTACCACCCGAAGGTAGAGGGAAAGCGTTCCATAAAATTTTCCAATGGATAGCTACATCGGGGCTCCAAGCAAATTGCTGCCCCATTTGCGCAGAAAAAGACAGGCTTTTAAAAGGTGTGATTTTTTCTTTTTCCCCACCCTCATTACGCTCTCTATATTCTGCACTAACCTGCCCCAAGCCTAAGGCAAAGTACAAATCAAAGGGGATTAATTTTTTATTAAAAAAAGCTAACTTTCCATAAATGGGCGACCAATGAAAATACATTCCCACAAACTGTTTTGGCGAAAACCCTAATTGCGCCCTAAGAGTAGATCGATCTAACTTACTTTTTATTTCTTTGGCGGAGTTAAAAAAATACAAATAAGAAAAACTAACTCCATATTTTTCTTTAAAATAATAGGTTATATCTAAGCCTGGCGCTGCATTTAAATAAAAGGCATTGTTAATGCTGGTAGCTCCATAAGTAAAAACCTCAAGCCTGTTTGTTTTTTTTAAAAACTTTTTAGATATAACAATAATATTAGAAAAGTTTTTTTCTCCATCCACATGAAGCCAATGTTCTTTAGGTTTAGAAAAACTAACCGAAGGAAGAATTAAAGAAAGGTATAAAAAAATAAAAAATAGTTTTAACAAAAATACTCCTTAAAATAAATAAATCAATCCCGTTTGTAAATAGGTGTGGTTTTTCCACTCTTTAGGTAATTCTTTAGAGGTAATTCTACGAACGGGATCGGGTGGCCGATCTACGCAAGCTTGGTCTGCAGTAGATTCCCCTTTGTCTTTGCAAAAAAAATCTGGGCCTTTATAAAAAAATAAACCTAAAGATACATTAAACGCAAAGTTTGAACTAAAATAAAAACTTTGATCGGCATTTAGTGCCACTAATGGGAATTTAGCATCGTTATATTGCGCAACCCCCCCTCCCATGTTTACCGATGTTGTTAAGTTCATAACCCAATCATGACTTAAACTAATTTTTCCATAGTAGGCGGTATATTTATAAATCGCATAGTGCAAAGCGGTTAGTTGAGGAACTAATTTTAAGGAAAATTTTGCAGAAGCCTGATCTGCCTTTTTACCCGCATCAGACAATCCTGGCACTCTATAAAAAGTATTTAGCGATACCCCATGAAGTTCGGTAAAGTTGTATGTTAAAGATAAAAAACCGGCGGCATTATTAAACAAAGCTTCTGTTAACAAAACCCCTCCACCAAAACCTAAGCTTAATTGATTATTTAATAAAATGGTTTTATTTTTAACAAATACTCTGTCTTCTACCAAAGGCAACACGGTTTCTTTTGGCAAAAAGTCTAAATCAAAGGTTAAGGCTTTGGCTTGAAGAGAAGTTTTAGCAAAAAACAAAATAAATAAAATAAAACTAATAGTTTTCACATACTTAGAGTAATACAAAAAACTCTTAGCAAGCAAGCAAGCAAAGTATTTAGACTAGTCTAGAGATGAAAGAAAAAATATTTAAATATTACTTAGTAACTAGACTAAAGTATTTTAGCTTGTAACAAATCTTGTAAATGAATTAACCCCACCACTTGCAAAGCTTTATCGGGAAGAGTAACCCCCTTGGCATTAACTTCATTAGAAGAGGCGCTGCTATACACAAATAGTGCTTGAATTTTAAATTGCTCCATAGCGTGTAAAGCTTCTTCGGCCAACACATTAAACGCAATATTTTTAGGAGAGGTGCTCATAATATCTTTAGCTTTTTGTGACCGAATATCTCCTGTAACCTTTTGTAAAAAAATACGAATGTCTCCATCGGTAATCACACCCACTAATTGAGAATTTTTTAACACCCCAACAACTCCTCTAACTTTAGAGGAAGTCATTAAAGACATAACCGATAAAAAATTTTCTTCGACATCTACAAAAGGAAGATTTTTGGTGTGCATTAAGTCCGAAACTTTAGTTAACAAGCGTCTTCCTAAACTGCCCCCTGGGTGCAGTTCTGCAAAGTTCTCTTTTTTAAAACCGCGAAGCTCTAAAGCCGCTACGGCCAAGGCATCGCCCAAGGCTAAACTTACCGTAGAACTACAGGTGGGCGCTAGGCCCAAAGGACAAGCCTCTTGCTTTACCTGAATATTTAAACACCAGCTAGAATTTTTTGCCAAAATACTATTGCTGTTTCCAGTAATAGCTACCAGTTTTATGGCTTTTCTACTGGCATATTTTAACAAAGCCGCCAAGTCTGTGCCCTCGCCACTATAGCTAATAACAATTAATAAATCCTCTTTAGACAACACACCAAAATCACCATGCATGGCTTCGGCCATGTGTAAAAAAATAGCAGGGCTTCCCGTAGAACTAAAAGTGCTAGCTAACTTTCTAGCAATTTGCCCTGATTTACCAATTCCAGAAAATACAATTTTTGACTTGCAAGCAACAATGGCCTTAACCACCTTACAAAAATCAGCCCCTAAGGTTTGGCTAAGGTCGTTAACGGCACTGGCCTCTAAATGCAAAACTTGTTGTGCTGCTAATATAATTTCTTTGTCATTCATACACTTTCCTTTTTTAAAATAGCACTAATAAAACTAACAAATAAAGGATGAGGCTTTAAAGGCCTAGATTTAAATTCGGGATGAAATTGAACGCCTATAAACCAAGGGTGATTTTTTAATTCTATTGCCTCTATTAAGTTCATTTTTTTATTAACACCCGAAAACACTAAACCCGCCTGCTTTAAAGTAGGTAGGTATTGATTATTAAACTCATAACGATGACGATGCCTTTCTGAAATATTTTTACTTTTATAAATACTAGAAATTAAACTAGAGGTTTGTAGCTGGCAAGAGTAAGCCCCTAACCTCATACTTGCACCTCTATTTTCTTGATTCTTTTGCCCTTCCATTAAAGCAATAACACAATGTTTTTTATCACTAGGTTTAGTTATAAATTCTTCACTAGTTGCTGATTTTAAATTGCAAACATTTTTTGCAAACTCAATAATAGCCATTTGCAAACCTAAGCAAATTCCAAAAAAAGGAATTTTATTTTTTCTAGCATAATTAATAGCCACTAATTTTCCCTCGATAGCGCGATGACCAAAACCTCCCGGAACCAACACTCCTCCCACTCCCTTTAACAAAGTTTTTATATTTTTAGCAGTAATTTTTTCGGAATCTATATATTTAATTTTTATTTTTACTTTATTGGCAACAGATCCATGCACTAAGGCTTCGTGCAAAGATTTATAACTTTCTTTTAAATGTACATACTTTCCAACAACAGCAATAGTCACTTCTTTCTTTTGCGCCTTAAGATTGGCAACTAAAGTTTTCCATTTTTGTAATTTTAAAGTTTTTGGAGCTATGTTAAAATGTTTAAGTAATTGTAAGTCTAATTTATTACTAACTAAAGCTAATGGCACTTCGTAAATGCTATTAGAGTCTGTGGCTGAAATAATATTTTCTAATCTAACACTACATTGAGCACTGATTTTTTTCTTAACATCTAAAGAGACATTTTTTTCTGACCTACAAATTAAAAAATTAGGGTGAATACCAATCTCTCTTAAAGCTTTTACAGAGTGCTGAGTGGGTTTACTTTTTAATTCTTCCACCTTTGTTAAGTATGGTAAATAAGTAAGATGCACAAAGGCCACTTGATTGCTGTTTAAATCTAAACCAATTTGTCGAATGGCCTCTAAAAAAGGAAGCCCCTCTATATCTCCTACTGTTCCCCCAATTTCCACAATAGAAATATCCACTGGGGGGTTAGTTTTTAATGACGATGCTTTTTTAGGTATCGACTCTGAAGCCATATAAATACGCCGCTTAATTTCATCAGTAATATGAGGGATAACCTGTACCGTACCGCCTAAATAATCCCCTCGCCTTTCATTAGCAATAACTTTTTCGTACACTTGCCCCGTAGTAATGCTGTGGTTTTTTCCTAAATTACAATCTAAAAATCTTTCGTAATGACCTAAATCTAAATCTGCTTCTGTTCCATCTTCAGTAACAAACACCTCTCCATGCTGAAAAGGTGAAAGCGTGCCAGGGTCTACATTAATATAAGGGTCACACTTCATAAGGCTAACACTAAAACCCCTTGCCCTAAATAAAGAACCCAAGCTTGCAGCAGTTAAACCTTTTCCTAAAGAGGACACCACCCCTCCTGTAACAAAGATATACTTTGTATGTTTATTGGCTTTTTTACTTTTATTTATTTTTGTTTGTGTTTTTACTTTTGTTTTTGTACTCATAATTTAAATCATTTTTTTTTGCTGTTTTCTTTTTTTAATAAAATGGCTTCTACCATTTTAGCATCTTCTAAAGTGTCCACCCCAATTAATTTTTGTTCTATTTGCTCTACATAAATAGGAACTCCCCAATACAGCAATCGCAATTGTTCTAACCGCTCTCCTTTTTCTAAAGCTACAGGAGGCTTAGAACAAAATAGCTGTAAGGCCTTGCGAGTATAGGCATATAAACCTATGTGCTGCAAAGAAGAATCTTGTTTTGTTCTTGTTGTGCGAGAATAAGGTATAGGGTAACGGCTAAAATAAATAGCTTGGCCTTGATGATTGCAAACTACCTTAACACTATTAGGATTGTCTTCTTCTCCTAAAGGCAAAGCGGTTGCTAAAGTACTTACTGCCAAACTATTTTTTGTAATTGCCAAAGATAAAGATTTAACCGCCTTGTCAATATGGACAGGCTCTAACAAGGCTTCATCACCTTGAATATTTACAATAATATCGGCCGAAGTATTTTTAACCGCAGCCCATACTCTATCGCTGCCCGAGGCTAAATTAGAATCGGTCATAACCACATCTACGGAAAAAGATTGCAAGCTGTTTTTAATTTCTACGCTATCGGTGGCCACTACTACAGAGTTTAAAGAATTTGCCTTTAAAGCATTTTCTACCACCCAGTGAAGAAGTGGCTTTCCCGCAATTATATGTAATAATTTCGATGGAAACCTAGCCGAAGCTAAGCGAGCAGGAATTACTCCAACAACTTTCATACCTGCCTTATTACACCAACAAAAGGGCTTTGTAAAACCCTCGGCTTTCTAGCCGTTTTTAGCGATTTTTTTTAAATTTTTTAACATCAATTTCATAAGTTTTTACTCTGTCGTGCAAAGTGCTTTTAGGGATACCTAGCTCGTCTGCTGTTTTTCTTTGATTTCCAAAATTAGCAGACAATCTTTCGTAAATCGCCTTTTTCTCTAACACCTTAAGAGTGGTTGGCTCTAAACTGTCGTAAGTTTTTGAAAAAAAATTGTCTTTATCTAAGCTTAAATCTTCGCTAGAAATAATATCTGGCAAATGCCCTTCGGTAACTTCGCTTTTTCCAAACAAAGCCGCAGCCCTTGCTACAGTATTTTTTAACTCTCTAATTTGACCTGGCCATTTTTGTTTTTTTAATGCTTGTATGGCCATAAAAGAAAATCTTACTTTAAATTTTTTGGCAAAAAAATACAATAAAGATTCAAAATCCTCTTCTCTTTCGGTAAGACTAGGTACTGTAACTTTTAAAACATTTAATCGGTAAAATAAATCTTCTCTAAAGTTACCTTTTGCCACTTCTTGAGCTAAGTTTTTATGTGTTGCTGCAATAATTCTAACATTTGTTTTAATGGGCTTGTCTGCCCCAACAGGTTTAATTTCTTGGTTCTCTAAAGCTCTTAAAAGTTTTGGCTGTAATGACAAAGGTAAGTCACCAATTTCATCTAAAAATAAGGTACTTCCCGAGGCCATAACAAAAGCGCCTTTTCTATCTTGCTGAGCGCCCGTAAAACTCCCCTTTAAATGACCAAACAACTCACTTTCAATTAAACTTTCGTTTAAAGCACTACAATTAACATTAATCATTGGAAAGTTACCTTGCTTAGAATTTTTATGTAAGTTTTGTGCAATAATTTCTTTACCACTACCAGAAGGCCCATAAATTAAAACAGCAAAGTCACTGTTAGCAATTTTAGGAATACTTAATAAAACTTTATTCCAGTTTTCATTTTTACTTTCCATAAAGGAGTCAGAAATTACTTTATTTTTTTGCATCAAAAAAGTAAATTCTATTTTGCCAATATGAATTTTATCAAAATGTTCTAAAGCAGCTTCGCCCACTTTAACTCCATTAACATAAATGCCATTATGACTTTGTAAATCTTTTATAAAATACCCAGTTTCTCTTTTTTCTAATCTGGCGTGACGAGAAGATAAAAAAGGATCATCAAACACTACCTGGTTTACCGTGTCTCTTCCAATAGTAAGAAATTCACCCACTTCTACAACTTGCTCTTTGTGTCCCTCTTGTTTTACTAGTAAGCTGGCTACGCCTCCTATATGAGGTAAGTTTTGGTTTTGTGTTAAAGTTTTAGTGTACATGCTTTTATCCTTTGGCTAAAAATCTTTTTTATATCGCCGGTTTATATTTACACTATTTATTTTTCAAATAAATAGATATAGCCTTTCTAACCTTAACTAGATAAAAAAGAAATTCTTCTAACTAAAATCATACAATACTATTGCTTTAAAATAGTGTCGTTTTCGTTTTGTTTATTAAAACCCCCACCTCATAACCAATATCCGAAATACTTAAAAAAATATGTCCGAATACCGAACTTGTTAAATAACTAACCTGCTAAAATATGAATGTAATCGCTTAAAATATCTTCTTCTAATGCTTTTTTTTGGTTAATCACTTCGTCTAAAATAAGCTCAGATATTTTTCCCTCTTTTAAAACCACTGCCCATTGTTCTATATTCTTAGTGGTGTACATTTTTTCTAATAACTCCACCGCTCTAATACCAAATCGAGAACCCAAAGAACGATCTAAACAGGTAGGTGCCCCTCCCCTTTGCATATGTCCTAAAATAAAAACTTTAACATCTAAACTAGGGGCAAGAGCTCTTAACTGTTTAGCCACTTGGTGAGAGTATCCTTCTTTTTTAGGAGACTCTGCCACTACTAAAATATGCCCCTTCTTTCCTCGGGCTTTTCTTTTTTGAATATTGGCTACCACTTTTGGTAGTTTGCTTTTTAAGTTATCTTTTGGTAAAAAAACATCTTCTGCCCCTCCCGACAAGGCAGTATGTAAAGCTAAAAAGCCGCAATTATTTCCCATAACTTCTACTAAAAAAACTCTTCCATGGCTGTCGGCTGTGTTTCGAATATCATCTATGGCCGTTAGCACCACATTACTAGCGGTATCTACTCCCAAAGACAAATCGGTTCCGTAAATGTTGTTATCGATGGTAGCAGGAATACCCACCACATTTATATTAAACTCTTTGTGTAAAGCAGAAAGGCCTTTAAAAGACCCATCTCCTCCTATGCAAACTAAAGAGGAAATGTTTTGCTCTTTTAAATTATTATAAGCTTTTTCTCTAACCGTTTTATTTAAAAAATCAGGATAACGAGAACTTTGTAAAACCGTTCCGCCCCTTTGAATAATCTGTGCAACATCACTTAAACCTAAAGGTTTAAATTGTTTTTCTACCATGCCCTTATAAGCCTGTTCAATGCCAATCACTTTCCAACCGTAATGCAAAGCCATTCGCACAACCGCTCTTAAGCTAGCGTTCATTCCTGGAGCATCTCCTCCACTAGTATATACTCCTAAAACTTTATTTTTCATGTTTTACTACATTGTCTATAAATTTTCTTTTAAATACTGTAAAGTGATTTCTATATCTATAACTTTGTCATAAATATCTGTGGCAAATAGTAAGAAAAATGCAGTCACCCAAATACTTCCACCTACCATAAATTCTTGAGCTCTTTTCGTAGAGCGAATCCCTCCCTCAACATGTCTTTTTAAAGAGGTAACATTTACTCTAGTTACAGAGCTTGCGGCTGTCATTCTTACTATAATCTCTGTGTACCTTCTTCTTATGTCTCTGTCAGTTGTAGCATTTCTTAAAGCGGTAATTTCTGCTATTTTTTTAGCAGTATTTGGAGAGCTCACCGCATTAATAGCATTTATTAATGTATCTGCCCAAGTGAGTAACTCGGACAAGGTCGTTTTTTTATCCAAAATCAATTGAGCTAAAGCAAAAGGGTTACTAGAATTAGCTAAAGACTTAATTAGTGTCATCTGCTTTTTTCCAAATTTTTTATTTACCAGTTTATGAGCTCCAATAAAATTTTCTGCACTAGCTTCAGTAGCTTTTACTCTAGCTTCTGGTGAAGAAGCTACAAAGCCTGCTTCGTCTAATGACATCAACTCTATTTGCCCACAAGCAACAGTCCCTAAACATAAACTAGCCATTAATAATTTCAAAAATAAGGTTTTCATAATTTTCCCCTTTCTATTACTGTAAAATTACTCGGCCAGAGTCTAGCTAGACTAAAGATAACTAAAAGGAAAAGGCTATAAAAATTGTACTGCTTATAAAAAATGACTAGAAAATAGACATTTTTATTATACTCTTGCTTAACAATGAAACTAAAAAAGTGACTGTAGTTTTTTTATCATCTCTTTTTTAACAGAGCTTTGCTTTTTATAAGAGGTGATGCGCAGGCTTTTAACCCACTCTGACTCTACAAATTCATTAATTTTTTGCTTTAAAAGCTCTGAAGAAAAGGACAAATCTTGAGCCAGGGCCGGTGTATCGGCCCAAATACTTAAACACCCATCGCGGTGAAACACTGGTTCTGTGTGTTTTGCCAACTCTTCGCCCACAATATTAGACCACGACCCCCAAACTCTCCAACGAATAAAACCCTGAGAAAAAAAACTTTTGCCCTTAAAAGTGGACTCTAAAACATGGGCAGATGTTTCTAAGCGGGATACTCTAGAAGGTCTAAATGGCTTTTTAAATGCTAAAGAGGTATTAGGTGTTGCTGTAGTTGGTTTTTTATTAGACATACATATAGGTGTGACATACAAAGTAAGTAAATCAATAATTATTGCTATGCAAAAACCATAAAACAAGGTGAATGGGCATGAAAACAGTATCCATAGTGGGAGCAGGCCTTGCTGGCAGTGAGTGTGCCTTTCAATTAGCCCAAAAAGGCTACAAGGTTACCTTATATGAGATGAGAGACCAACAGATGACCCCCGCTCATCAAACTAAATACTTTGCAGAGCTTGTCTGCTCTAACTCCTTTGGTAGCCAAACCACCTATTCGGCCCCTGGTCAATTAAAGTGGGAAGCCGAAAAACTAAACTCTTTACTCTTAAAAATTGCAAAAAAACATCAAGTTCCCGCAGGAATGGCCTTGGCCGTGGATCGACAAAAATTTGCTAACGAAATTACCAACCAACTAAACAAACATCCCAATATAACTATTGTGCAAAAAACCATCTCTTCTTTGCAAGAGCTAAAAAGGCCCGCCGTTATTGCCTCTGGCCCACTAACCAATAAGCATTTAGCAACCGCTTTAAGCCAGCACTTTAACACCGACTCTCTTTATTTTTTTGATGCTATTGCCCCCATCGTCGATGCAGAGTCTATCAATTGGGATAAAGTTTGGCTGGCAAACCGCTTTGATGACATAGAAAAAGATTATATTAATTGCCCCCTAAATAAAGAGGAATATTTTAACCTTATTGAAGAAATTAAAAAAGCAGACACCTTAGCTTTTAAAAATTTTGAAAAAGAAGATTTAAAATTAATAGAAAACACACCTTACTTTGACGCTTGCATGCCTATTGAAGTTATTATTAGTAGAGGTGACCTTAGTTTGCGCTTTGGCCCCCTTTCTCCTAAAGGCTTAACAAACCCTCATAGCAAAGAAAAACCTTTTGCTGTAGTACAACTGCGTACAGAAAACAAAGACAAAACAGCTTACAACATGGTGGGCTTTCAAACAAAAATGAATTACCCCGAACAAAAACGCATTTTTAAAATGATACCTGGCTTAGAGAATGCCGACTTTTTAAAACTGGGAAGTATTCATCGTAACTTGTATATTAACAGCCCTAAAAAATTAAATACCAATTTAAGCAGTAAGGCAGACACACAATTATTTTTTGCAGGACAAATTACAGGAGTAGAAGGCTATTTTGAATCCACTTGCATGGGTTTGCTAGCTGCCCTGTCCATTGACCAAGGAAACTCTTTTACCACACCTCCTCCACAATCTGCCTTTGGTGCATTACTAAATGCAATTACCGAAGATAAAGATCATTTTCAACCTACAAACATTAATTTTTCTTTATTTAAACCTCTTACGGAAAAAGATATTGCTCGTTTACAAGGCAATTTACTTAGTACAGAACAAAAACTAAAGGGACGAAAAAATAAACAAGCCCGAAGAGACTTACAAATTAAAAATGCACAATACTATTTTAATCAATGGGCAAAAAATTTATAACAACCTTTTTGTAGTGTAAAAAAATTTTATGAAAATTATTGCGCATATGCAAGAAGTGCATTGTATAAAAATGTCTCTTAAAAAAAATGGCTATTCTATTTATTCTACAGTAACCGATTTTGCTAAATTTCTAGGCTGGTCTACATCGTGGCCTAAGTAATCAGAAAAATAATAGGCTAACAGCTGCATAGGGATGCTAGCTAAAATAGGGTTTAAAGACCAGCAAGCATCGGCTTTAATAGTGGGTAATAAAAAATGCTCGCAAGACAGGCGAATTAACTCTGTATCTTTTGCAGAACCAATGCCAAAAACAGCGGCTCCCCTAGCACACACTTCTTCTAAATTACTTAAAGATTTTTCGTAAAATTCATCTTGTGGAATAAGGGCAATAACCAGCATGTCTTTATCTATCAACGCCAAAGGGCCATGTTTCATTTCGCCAAAGGAGTACGCTTCTGCGTGTAAATAAACCAGCTCTTTTAATTTTAATGCTCCTTCTAAACTAATGGGAAAGCTAAAACCTCTTCCCATAAACAAAAAGCCTTTATGTTTATTAAAAAACTGCACCTTGTCTTTGATAGCCGTTGCCGCATCTAATGTTTGGCTAAGCAATCGAGGTAAAGATAACATAGAACGAACAAAAGATTCCTCTTCTTTAGCATTTAAAATATTTTTTAATTTTGCAATTTGCCCTGAAAAAATATTTAAAATAATTAATGAGTTTACAAAAGCCTTTGTACTAGCTACTGCCACCTCTACACCTGCATTCATATAATAAGAAAAATCACTTTCTCGATCAATGCTAGAAGATTTTGTGTTACATAAACTAATAACCGAAACTCCGTTTTTCTTTAGCAACCTTAATACCGACAAAGTATCTGCAGTTTCTCCACTTTGAGAAATAAGCAAAACCAAATCGCTGGTATCCACTGGGGTGTGGCGATATCTAAATTCACTAGCTGTGTCTACCTCTACAGAAATTTTTGCCAATTTTTCTATATAATACTTAGCTTCCATGGCTGCGTAAAAACTAGTTCCACAAGCAATGATAAAAATTTTTTTAGTGGCTTTTATTTTTTCTTGCAATTTATCACAAGGCAAAAGTAATTGTAATTTATCTTGATCTATATATTGAGAAATGGCCTGAACACTTACCTGTGGTTGTTCAAAAATTTCTTTTAACATAAAATGTTTATAAGACTGCTTGCTTAAAGAGTGTGGGTTTTTAGAAACAGGAAGCCAATTTAAACTTTTATTATCTATTTTTTGGCTAAGCTTTTTATCGGTGTCGCGAAATACAGAAAATTGACCCGATTTAACTTCTATAATTTCTCCATCCTCTAGTGGGAAAAATTGAGTAGCATAGTTTTGAAAAGCTAAGCTGTCGCTAGAAAAAAAATACGATTTATCCGATTGAGCAAATAATAAAGGTGGGCCACTTTTTAAGGCCACTAAAGTTTCTGGCTCTTTAGTAGAAGAAATTAATAATGCAAACGAACCTTGTAAAAGTAATTTTACTTTTTGCACGGCAATTAATAAAGATTTTTCTTTTTCGTAATAAGTATTTAGTAAATGTGCAATCACCTCTGTGTCTGTGTCTGATTGAAATACAGCACCCTCTTTTAGTAAATCGGCTTTCAGTTGGCGATAGTTTTCAATTATTCCATTATGCACAATACTAATAGAGCCCACGACTTGAGGGTGTGCATTTTTTTCTTCTACCCCTCCATGAGTGGCCCAGCGAGTATGTGCAATACCATAACTGCCCAATATTTCTTGTGTTGCTACTTTTTTTTGTAATTGATTTAACTTTCCAACGGCCCTTACCACCTGACTACCTTTGTGATTAAAAACAGCAATGCCCGAGCTATCATAACCTCGATACTCTAAAGCTTTTAAACCTTCTAGTAAAACTTGTTTAGAGTTTTCTACCCCAAGGCAGCCAACAATTCCACACATATTAACCTTTACTTTTTTTTAAAATTTTCTTTATTAATTTGTTTTGCCCTAGCTACTGCCAAAGCGTTTTTGGGTACATCTTTATTAATTACAGACCCTGCTGCCGTACACGAATTGTCCTCTAAATTAACTGGTGCAATTAATTGCGTATTGCTACCCACAAATACATTGCTTCCAATAGTCGTTTTTTCTTTAGTTTTCTTTAAAGTATAATTGCAAGTTACAACCCCGCAACCAATATTAGTATTAGCACCTATGCTAACATCACCTAAATAACTTAAGTGCGAAGCCTTTACCCCTTCTCCCAACACGGCTTTTTTAGTTTCTACAAAGTTTCCCACCTTTGCCCCTTTTCCAATGTGACTTTCTGGGCGCAAGTGAGCATAAGGGCCAATAATCGCTTTTTCTTTTACTAAAGATCTTTCAATATAAGACCCCATTTTTATTTGCACACTGTTTTCAATACCCGAAGAATGAATAAAAGCATTGGGCTCTAATACACAAAAGCAGCCAATGGCCGTTTTCCCTTTTAAGTGCACCCCTGGATAAATAACAGTTCCTGCCCCAACCTCCACTAATTCTTCTATAAAAGTAGTGGCGGGATTTAAGATAACCACTCCCTTATCCATCAAAGCTTTGTTTTTATTTTCAAAGGCTCTGCCAGTAGCTATGGCTAAGTCTTTTTGGCTGTTTACTCCAAAAGCTAAGTCTTCAGAGGATTTTAAAAAAGCCACTTTATGATTAGCTTCTACAACTAAACTTAAAATTTCTGTAAAGTACCATTCTTTAGAGCCTGCGTGGAGGCTTAGTTTTGGTAAAAATTTTTCTAATATAGCTAATTGGGTAATATACATTCCTGTATTTACTTCTTTAATTTTTAAAGTTTCTGCACTAGCATCTTTGGCTTCTACAATGGCTTTAGGTTTATTTTCAAAATAAATCATGCGCCCTCTGTCGCCAGGCTGGTCTACTATGGAAGTAATAACAGAAAATTCGGATTCTTCTTGAATGTGTTTTTTCATTAAAGCACTTAACTCTTGTGCTTTAATAAACGGATGGTCTCCATTTAAAATAATCACTGTCTTTTGAGCAGTGCTTAAGTTAGCAGACTTTACCGCATCGGCTGTTCCTTTTTGTTCTTTTTGTATACAAACCTTAGCTCTAAAATTATTTACTAATGGCTCTACTAATTTTTGGCCATAGCCAAGCACTACGCGAATATCGGTTACCCCTAAAGATTTTACTTGGTTTAAAGTTCTATATAAAATAGGAAGCCCCGCTACAGGATGCAATACTTTCGGCAGGTTAGACTTCATTCGCGTCCCCTTGCCTGCAGCTAAAATAATAACGGTCACTTTGCTATAATCCACTTTTGACATATGCCGTTACTCATAACAAAAAATTGTCTTATAGGCAAACAAGCAGTTCTTTGCTAACCTACTAGCATGACAGCCGATATTAACAATGATTATACCCTCACCCCTTTGTTTTTATTAGAAAAAAACCTTTTTTTGCTTGGCTTTACAGAAAGCAACCTTAAACAATTAGAGGTTTCTTTTCATAAGGTATTTTGCGACTATTTTGCATTAGATAATTTTTCTATTTCTTTAGATGGGCATAATTTGGCAAATACCAAGTCTACCTATTACATTAATCTTAGCCTGCAAAATTCTAAGCAAAAAATACGATTAAAATTTTTAAAACGCAATGGCTTTAGCGAAGAAAATATTTTTCATTTAAAAAAAATAAAAAAATCAATTAATGTTGTTATTGCCAAAGTTTTTAGTAAGTCGCAAAAAAAAGAATTATTTAACCAATGGAAGTTAATTTTTGATAGTATATCTACCCCTTTATGTTTAACCGATAAAACGGCTAAAATTTATACCGCTAATCAAAAATACTTAGAGCATAGCAAACAAACTCAAGATTTACTTATTGGAGCAGATGCTTTCGAAATGTTTTTTAAAGCGCACTTTGCACATTATAAAATAATTAACAAAAGTGCGAAAAACAATTTTAATGTTTTTGAAATACAGGGAGTTAAAAATAAAACAAACACTAATTTTGAAAAAAACACCACTTATTACTATGAGGTTTTAAATCAAAACTTTAAAATTAATACTCATTCGCAAGAAGATATTTCGCTATATTTTTTTCGTGATATTAGTCAGCAAAAAAAAATAGAAAAAGAACTTTTAACACAATCTCAAAAAGTAGAGTTAGGGCTAATTAGTAGCAGCATTGCTCACGAACTTAATAACCCCGTGGGTAGTATGTTAATTTATATCGATTTAGTTTTACAGCAAATCGAAGAAGTTTCGCCTTTAAAAGAAGATTTATTAGAAATACGAAAAGCCATTTTAAAATGTTCAGAAATTATAAAACATTTACTGTCTTTTGCGAAAAAATAGATTTAACGCTAACGAGACCAAAGTCTTATATAAAAAAATCTTAAACGCCAAAGCAAAGATTACTAATTTGTAAAAACTAGACAATGGGTTTTTTTCAGTCCAGTCTCTTACTTTTTTTTAGAGAAAATACTATAAATCCGTTACTATAAAAATACTTTTCCTCTATACAAAATAGAAAATTAAACAAAGGGCCTATGAAGAAACAGTATCACATTTTATTAGTAGATGATGACCCTAGTTTAATTGTTGCCCTACAAAGAGCTTTAGAAAACCCTCAATATAAAATTGTCGCCACTAGCACCTATAAAGAGGCTAAAGAAAATTATACAAAAACGCATTTTGACTTAGCCCTTGTGGATCTTTTTTTACCCGACAATGATGGCTTTCAAATTTTATCTGACCTTCAAAACACAAACACTTTAAGCATTATGCTTTCTGGGCATGCCGATATTGATGCAGCCATAGAGTCCACCAAAAGAGGAGCTTTTCATTTTATTAAAAAACCTTTTCATTTAAAAGAGCTACTTAGCCTTGTTGATAAAGCAATTAATCAAATTGATTTAAAAACAGAAAATACCAAATTAACAGCCAGTTTAAAAAATAATAGTATTCCTATTATTGGTAATAGCCCTCAAATTTTGCAAATATTAGAGCTGGCTAAAAAGCTTTCTGAAGTAAATACCACCACTTTAATTACTGGAAAAAACGGGACGGGAAAAGAACTTATTGCTCGTTATATTCATAACCCCGAAAACCTTAAAGCTAAAAATTTTTATGCTATTAACTGCGCATCACTTCCTCCAGACCTTTTAGAAAGCAACTTATTTGGTCACGCTAAAGGCAGCTTTACAGGAGCGGACCGTGACAGAAAAGGGCTTTTTGAGTTAGCCACAGGGGGCACGCTATTGTTAGATGAAATAGGAGACATGCCTTTAAACTTACAAGTAAAGTTACTAAGAGTATTACAAGAAAAAGAATTTTCACCACTAGGATCTAATAAAAAAATAAAAACCAATTTACGAATTTTAACAGCCACGCATATAAATTTAAAGACAGCAATTAAACAAAAGAAATTTAGAGAAGATTTATATTATAGACTAAATGTTGTTCCTATACATATTTCTAGTTTAAAAAAACGAACCTCAGATATCCCCCTTTTAGTTCACTATTTTTTAACTAAGTTTGCAAAACAGTACGATAAGCCTAAAACAGAAATTCACATTTCTGTTATCAAACAGCTAATGACTCATCATTGGCCAGGAAACATTAGGGAGCTAGAAAATTTAATAGAAAGGCTAGTGGTTTTACAAAACACTTCTGTGATTTTACTAAAACACCTTCCCTCAGAATATTTAAACAAAAACGAATACTGTAGTATAAAAATTAATATGCCCAAAGAAGGTCTTGATTTAAAAAATCATATTTTACATTACGAAACGCAATGGATAATCCAAGCTTTAAAAATGACAGAAGGAAATAAAAACCAAGCTGCAAAATTGTTACAGATGAACAGAACTACCCTAATTGAAAAAATAAAAAAAATGCAGATTAATACCTCAATTTCGAAACCGCCCTTAATATCGCCCTCAAAATCATTGTAATCTCGCTGGTATTTTTTGTATAAAACAAATTGTATTTTTTATAGTCTTTTTTAAAATTTTATTATTATTTATCGATATATGGTAAAATCACCTTGTGATGAAGCTGTTTACACTAACTATTTTTTTCTGTTTTCTTCAAGCCTGCTCTCAGCAAAGCTTTAATGCTTCGCTAATTAACAGCGAGCAGTTAAATGCATTAAAATCCCTTTTAAACAAACCCGCTCAATGTCGTCCATTAAATGAAGGCAAAGTAAATTGGCCTATTCGAGAACCCTCACAACCCAATAAATCTAATATTGATTGTAAAAAATCCTTTAAGCGTTTAGTGGGACAATCCTTGTATTTTTATAATGACTATGACCCTGACGTTTCTGGCAGTGTTTTATTACAGTCTAATTTTTTTAAATACCCCGAGGCCGTGGATTGCTTGGACGAGCAAGACAATTTTATAACTTGCCCAGGCTTAGACATAGAAAAAGTGGTTTTTAGTAAAAAAACAGAAACCTCTTTAACGGCAATAATTTTGCATCCCGACCAAACAACAAACACCGCCACAGTAAATTTAGTAGACAATGAAAAAATTTGCCAAATCCGTTTTTCTATTCATAGTGCTACGCAAAAATATAAAACAGAAACTTATAATATTTTAGCTCTTTATGATGGGCGCCAAGAACAAAACTCTAACGCTCCCCTGTGCGACGAAGAAGCCCTTGCTTTGTCTCCTGTTTTTCAAGACGACCAAGCAAGAGCCTTGTGTAAAGAACAAGTAGAAAAAGACTACCAAGACGCTTTAAATAGAATTGACCCTAGAGACCGCGATGCTTTGCGGGAGCGCGCTAACCAGCTTAAAAAAAAATGCGACCAATCTACCCCTAACCAACTAAGAGTAAACTTTTTTTTAACCCCCGAGCTTTCTTAATTATTTTAAACCCCAAGCTTTCTTAAAAAATAGTTATTGTAAAAAGGTATTAAAATTATCTGACAAGGCTTTAATTAAATTCTCTTTTGTAACCAGCTTAGATTCTATTTCTTCTAAAGAGGTTATTGTGTCTGACAAATAGCCACAAGCCTTAATTCCTGTAAAGGCCTGCTTATCTTTTGTGTAGTTAATAGCAATGCCGTGATAACTTACCCATTTTTTAATAGCAATACCAATGGAGGCCACTTTTAACTCCCCCTTCCATAAACCCGTTTTTTCTAAACCTTCTGTGTTTTTTTTTAAGGCTAGCTTTCCACAAAAACCAACATAGCCTAAGCTTTCTAAAGAGCTAACTAAAATTTTTTCTAGCAACCTTAAGTACGCATGAATATCTTTTTCTTTTAAATGCGGTCTTTTTTTATTTAAATTAATTAAAGGGTAAATTATAATTTGCGAAGGGCCGTGATAAGTGGCCCGCCCCCCTCGAGAGCTTTGCACCACTTGCCCCTTCCAAGACACAAGATCTTCTTTTTTCGTTCCCCTTCCTAAACTTACTAAAGGAGGATGGGAGCAAAAAATAATGGTTTCGGGGCGAGTTCCTAAAAGAATTTCTTCAACATATTGTAATTGTCGATTAACCGCAGTGTCGTAATTAACTAACCCCCAATCCTCAAAATGCAAAAGAGCCTGTGAACCTTCTTTATTAAAATTAACCGGATTCAAAAGACTTATTTTCTTAAAGGGGTTTGAATAATGTGAATAGCGTGCCCAAGACTAGCTTCTGCAGCTTCCATGATGGGTTCTGATAAAGTGGGGTGAGGGTGTATAGTTTGTGTAAAGTCTTCTACTCTAGCTCCCATTTCTATGGCAATACTGGCTTCGGAAATTAACTGACTAGCTTCGGGGCCAACAATATGCACACCCAAAATAATATGCGTGCTTTTTTCTGATACCATTTTAACCAAACCTTCTGTTTCCATTAAAGAAACCGCCCTGCCATTAGCTGCAAAAGGAAAACTTCCCACGGTAATTTCGTAACCTTTCTGTATAGCTTCTGCTTCGCTCATGCCTACCGAGGCAATTTCTGGCGAAACAAACATAACTGAAGGTATCACTTTTGGATTATAAATGCTGTTTTTTCCTGCTAAAACTTCGGCCACTACCACTCCTTCATAAGACGCTTTGTGAGCTAACAAAGGGGGTTGAGAAATGTCACCAATGGCAAAAATATTAGTGATGTTTGTTCTGCACTGAGAGTCCACCGCTAATCCGCCATGGTCGGCTATTAATAAACCTATTTTTTTTAAATTCATTTCATTCACTCTAGGTTTTCTTCCCACAGTTAATAAAATCTTTTCTGCTTTAATTTTTTTTGTTTTTCCCTCTTGAGAAAAAGAAACTTCTAAGTCTTTTCCTTGTTTTTTAAAAGATTTTGCAAAAGCACTTAAATGTAAATCTATTCCTGATTTTTTTAAACTTCTTTGTAAAACTTTTACGCAGTCTTTATCGGCTACAGATTTTAAAAGTACATCGCCTGCTTCTAAAACAGAAACCTTGGTTCCTAATTTTTGCAAATACGAACCAATTTCTAAACCAATATACCCACCTCCAACAACAACTAAAGATTTTGGAATTTTTTCTAAATCCAAAGCTCCGCTGGAAGATAAAACATTTTTTTCATCAATGGAAAAACCTGGTATTTCTATGGGAGTTGAGCCTGTAGCTACTACAAAGTTTTTTGCAGTAATAGTTACTGTTTCTTTTTTAGAAATTTTCACATTTAATTTTTTAGAGTCTGTAAAACTAGCTTCTCCTTTAATAAGAGTCACTTTGTTTCCCGAAAGTAATTGATTAACCCCTTTAGACATTCTGTCGCATACCGAATCTTTCCAAGATTTTAATTTTTTAAAATTTAAATCTATTTTTGGAATATTAAAACCCATTTGCGGAGCATCGTGTTTAGCGCGATGTAAAAAATGCGCGGCTGTAATCATGGCCTTTGAGGGAATGCAACCCACATTTAAACAAACTCCTCCCACAGCAGATTTTTCTACTATAACAACCTTCAGCCCCAATTGTGCTGCACGAATAGCACACACATATCCGCCAGGGCCTGAACCAATAATACATACATCCCATTTTTCTTTCACTGTTTTATCTCCTTTACTATTCTTACTTAAAAAATGTTTTTAAGTAAACAGCCTTTACTCTAATAATAAACTGCTTGGCGAGGCTATTTTATCTAAGAAAAATTTTAAAAATTGTGCCGCTTTTGCTCCGTCAATTAAACGATGGTCACAAGTAATTGTGTAGTTCATGACTTTTTCTCTAACCCAAGAAGCATTTTCCCACTTGGGCTGATCGGTCATTTTATACATTCCTAAGATAGCCACTTCGGGGTGGTTAATAATGGGTGTAGCATAAGTGCCCCCCACCGAACCAATATTAGTGATCGTCATAGTAGCCCCTGTCATTTCGCTTCTAGATAATTTTCCTTCGCGAGCTTTAACAGCTAAAGTAGTAATTTCTTGGCTTAACTGCACAATATTTTTTTTATCGGCATGTTTAATAACTGGAACTAGTAACCCATTAGGTGTGTCGGCCGCAAAAGCAATATGAAAATGTTTTTTGTAAACAATTTCTTCTTTTTGATCATCAATAGAAGCGTTAAATTCAGGAAAAGCTTTTAAAGAAGCCACTAAAGCTTTTATTACAAAGGGCAGGTAAGTAATTTTTGTAGCGTGCTTTTTTAATCCCCAATCTTTTAACTCGGTTCTTAAAGACACTAAAGAATCTACTCCCACCTGATCCATTAAAGTAAAGTGAGGAACTGTGTGTTTGGTTTTTTGCATTTGCTCTGCAATTTTACGACGAATGCCTCGCAAAGGAACTCGCTCTTCTGCTTCTACCGCTTGAGACAAGTCTACACTTTTAAAAGTCGCCGCTCCTTTGCCCGCGCTAAAAAAGTTTATTACATCTTCTCGAGTAATTCTTCCTGCCAAACCACTTCCCACAACTTTATTTAAATCTACATTATTATCACGGGCTAATTTTCGAGTAGAGGGCGCTGCTAACACATGCCCTGCAACAGGAGGAGGAAAAATACCTTTTCTTTCTTCTTGGGCGATAACCGAAGATGGGCTTTCGTTAACCATCACAGCATCTTTGCTTTTTTCTTCTATACCTTTAACAGAGTTAACCACTTTTGGTTGATGATCCACTACAGCAGAAGCAGTAGCTGTTCCTTTTTTTGATGTAGATGTTTTAGTAGTGGCTTTTGCAGAGCCATTTAATTCTATCATCAAAGAACCCACATGCAAAACATCCCCTTCTTTAGCATTTAAAGAAGTTACCACTCCTGCCACTGCTGTGGGAACTTCCATAGTGGCTTTGTCGGTCATTACTTCGGCAATAGTTTGATCCTCCACAATAGAGTCTCCTACCTTTACCAACCACTGAACCAATTCTCCCTCTTCAACACCTTCTCCTAAGTCGGGTAGTAATACTTTTTCTTTGCTCATTTTATCCCCTTAAACCAAACAGTTTAAATCTTTTTTTTGTTTCTTTAATAAACTTTTCATAAAAAATTCACCCGCGCGATACGAGCTTCTTACTAACGGGCCACTGGCTGCATATAAAAATCCCATATCTTCGGCAACACTCTTCCAGTGATTAAATTTTTCTACACTAACATACTCTTGAACAGATAATTTATGTTTTGCTGGCTGTAAATACTGCCCTAAAGTTACAAACTGACAGCCAACCGCTTTTAAATCTTTTAAAGTTTGCAACACTTCTTCATCGGTTTCTCCTAATCCTAACATAATGGAAGATTTAGTAAACTGACCTTTATTAAATTTTGCTGCAAACTTTAAGGCCTGCAAAGATTGTTTATAATTTGCTCTAGGGTCACGCACAGCGGACTGCAAGCGTTCCACTGTTTCTACATTATGGGCATAAACATCTGGCCTTGCTTGTAATACTGTTTTTAAACTATTTTCAAAACCCGCAAAGTCAGAAGTTAATACTTCTACTAATGTTTTAGGGTTTAAGGCTTTGGTTTCTGTAATGCAGTTTGCAAAATGTTGAGCACCACCGTCATTTAAATCATCACGATCTACACTAGTAACTACTACATAATTTAACCCCATGCTTTGAATAGCATAAGCTAATTTTTGGGGCTCTTGCTGATCTAAAACTCCCTTAGGGTTACCTGTTTTAACAGAACAAAAACGACAACCGCGAGTACAAGTGTCTCCCATAACCATAAAGGTCGCCGTGCCCTCTTGCCAGCACTCCCCGATATTAGGGCAACGAGCCTCTTGGCAAACTGTAGCTAAACTTAAAGATCCTGCTAACTTTTTAATATTAGAAAATCGCTCTCCCGAAGGGATGGGAACTTTAAGCCAATTGGGTTTTTTAAGAGTTTTTTTAATCATATTTGCTACCCTAAAGGACTTTCTGCCAAGTTGTCAAAACAAACTGTATAGACCAGTTTGTAGGTTTACTATATACCTTTATTTATGAAATTTTTTAGCCCACTAATCCCCGCACAATGCTTAAAAAGATACAAACGCTTTTTTATGGATTGCACTTTGTTAGACTCTCAAAAAACTCCCGTTACCGCCCATATAGCTAATACAGGAAGTTTAAAGGAAGTGTTTACACAAAAGGAAGCTTGCCCTCAAAAGGCCTTACTTTCTTACTCTAAAGATCCAAAAAGAAAATTAAAATATAGCCTACAAATGATAAAGGCAAAAGCCACTTGGGTGGGGGTAAACACTCACCTAGCTAACTCCCTACTATGGGAGCAATGGGAAAACTACCAAAAACAAAAGCCAATCAAGATGGATTTTTTTTACCCTTATCAATGGGGGCAAAGAGAAGTAAAGGTCAGCGAAGGCACAAGAATAGATTTTGTTTTTCACAAAAATAAAGAGCGCTTACTAAAACTAACCAAAAATTTATCTAAAAAAATACTTTTAGAAAAAATACCTTGGCAACAACAATGGTTACACGAAGAAAAGTTTCATTTTATTGAAGTTAAAAATGTAAGCATGGCAAAAAATAGTATTGCCAGTTTTCCTGATGCAAAAACCACCCGGGGACTAAAACATATTAAAGAATTATTAGAATTACAAAAACAAGGGCACACTGTAGAAATGGTATTTGTGGTTCAGCGCAGTGATTGCCATTCTTTTCAGCCGGCTAAAGACATTGACCCTCAGTACAGCCAAGCCTTAAAAGCTGCTTACGACCAATGTTTAAAAGTAAGCGCTTTTCCCTGCCTATTAAACCCAAATGAAATTTGCCTAAACACCACAAAGCCTTTAAAAATAATTTGGTAGTGGTTTAAAAGTGGCTATAAAAATAAAAGCCTCAGATGCTGACGCCCTTTGGGGCAAACGCATCTGAGGCTTTTATTTTTATAGCCAATAACTTTTAATCAGCGACTATTTGCTTTTTAAATGTTTTTCAATAATAGAAATAAACGCAGGGGCTGGGTAAGCTCCTGCTAAAGATACTCCATTAATTACAAAAGCAGGAGTTCCTCCAAAACCAAACTTACGAGCTTCTGCCATGTCTGCTTTAATTCGGCTTTTCACTTTATTAGAATTAATATCTTTTAACACTTTAGCCACATTGGCACCCACTTGCTTGGTCACTTTTATTAAATAAGATTTTCCCTTTCTAATACTAGATTGATTGGCAAACAAAGTGTCATGAAACTTCTCCGCCTTTGCTGCACTTTGCATTCCAATAGCTTCAAAAAACCGAGCCGCCATTCGCGCGTGAGGATGTAATTCGTCTAAAGGCAAATGCTTGTATAGTATGCGCAATTTTTTTCCATATTTTTTTTCTAAAATTTTCATAGTTCTATAACCTTTAGAGCAGTAAGGGCATTGAAAATCAGAATATTCAACAATAGTAATCGGCGCCGAAGGGTTTCCAAAATAAACTCTATCCTTGCCTAATACTGGTTTTTTAGGATTAGCAAATTCTTTTGCTTTTTGATTGGCTTTCTTGCCCTCTGCTTCTTTTCGAGCCACAGCTCTTGCAGAACGAACCGCCTTGTTTACCGAATCCATAAATTGCTTAGGGTTGTTTTCAATAACTTTAAACACGATTTCTGGGTTATTTTTTAAAGTGTTTTCTACTATTCCACTACAAGCTCCTAAAAATAAAGCTATTGCTAAAATTCCATATTTCATAATCTCTCCTGTATTTATTCTCACTTTACGGCCTATTAATATACCTTGAAAGTAGACCCTTTTTTAAAAAAAGAGTCAAAAGTTTTCTACTTACTCAATTTATTCAATGCTTTTCAAAATTCACAGCAATTAATGCGTTGCAATATTTACTGTGGCTTAAGAACTCTTTTGCCTATATAAAGTTAAAAAAGAACTTTTAATTTAGTGTGTATGTATGAATAGAACAGAACTCGGAATACAAAGAAAATTTTTCCATCTTTTTGGAACATTAGTAATTTTAGCAGGGTATGAGTACCTTCGCTACCCTGTATTTGCGCAGTATTTATTTACCGCTACCATTCTTTTTATCAGTGTAGACTTTTGTAAGCGTTACTCTAAAAAATTACAAAAAATTGGCATCGTTTTTTTTAAACCTGTTATTAGAGATTATGAACAAACACAACTTTCGGGTATTAGCTACACTCTCTTTGGAATACTTATCTCTACTAGCTTGTTCAACCACCAAATAAACACACTGGCCATATTATTTTTAGCTTTTGTAGACCCCATCGCTAGTTTTTTTGGTATTTTATATGGAAAAAACCATAAAATATCTGCCAACGCTAGCCTGCACGGGTGCATTGCCAGTTTTTTATCTGCTTTTTTTTTATCGCTTCTTTATTTTTCCGTAAATGCTTTAATGCTAGATCGCTTATTAATAGTTAGTATTCTTTCGGCTTTAGTAGCTACTCTTTCTGAAAGCTTAAACTTTAAAATAGATGATAATTTTGTAATTCCTGTGTTAAGCTCTGTAGGTTTATGGGGAATATTTTCCTTGTTTAATATTTAATGGGTAAAAATAAAAATGAATTCTAAAACTTTATATATACTTCCAAACGCCTTAACCACTTTAAATTTATTTGCCGGTTTTTTATCGGTAATTTATTCTATACAAAATCATTTTGTTGTTGCTGCTTATGCTATTATTGTAGCCGCTTTTTTTGACTTATTGGATGGTCGAATAGCACGGCTTACCAAGTCCACATCGGCCTTTGGAGCAGAGTACGACTCTTTATGCGACTTAGTTAGCTTTGGCATTGCCCCTAGTTTACTTTTGTATCAACTTTCCTTACATCAAATAGGAAGATTTGGCTGGTTAAGCTGTTTTTTTTTAGTGGCTTGTGGAGCTATTCGCCTAGCTCGTTTTAATGTAAAAGAAGAGCCCGAAGGCTCTAAACACTTTCGAGGATTGCCCATTCCTCTTGCTGCAGGAATTGTGGCCAGTGCAGTGCTAGCCTACCACAAACTCACTATGGACTTTGCTCTACAGTTAAATACTGCTATTCCTAGTTTAATATTATGTTTTCTGTTGGGAGTGGTAATGATTAGCAATATCAAGTATCGCAATTTTAAAGATGTAGATTTTAAAAAAAAATGGCCTGCACGCTATTTAGCCTTTTTTATTCTTTTAATTATTGCTATTAGTTATTCTCCGGAAATTATGCTTTTTTGCTTTTTTTTACTGTACACCATTTTAGGAATTGTTTTTGGGGCCCTGCACACGGGGAAAAAAATATTACAAAATAAAACAAAGCCAACCACAACCGAATGTCATTAAAAAAATCACAACCTTTGTATCGTGTAGGCTTAGTTGGAGCCACTGGTTTAGTGGGAAATAGTTTTTTAAATGTATTGAAAGATGAAAAATTTTCCATATCAGAACTAAAATTATTTGCATCAAAAAAAAATGCAGGAAAGAAAATACTTTGGAATAAAAAATACTACCCTATTTACCAATTATCAAAAAAAAATTTAGAAAACTTAGATTTTGTATTTTTTTCTGCAGGATCTAAAATAAGTAAGGCATGGGCTCCTGTTGCTAAAAAAAATGGTGCATGGGTTATTGATAATTCTTCGGCATTTCGCAAAAAAAACAGTGTTCCCTTAATTGTTCCCGAGGTAAATTTTCATCAACTAAACCTTAATAAAAAAAACATTATTGCTAACCCTAACTGCTCTACAATACAATTAGTTGCCGCCATTCATCACTTAAAAAAACAAGTGGGAATAAAATCTTTACAAGTGGCCACCTACCAATCCATTAGTGGTGCTGGAAAAAAATATTTGTTGCAATTAATTACTGAATCCTACGCCATTACAAAAAACCTTTTGCAACACAAAGCCCATTTAAAATTAAGTGATATTTGCTTTCCAAAAAAAACCGCTTTAGCATTTAACCTGTTACCCAGTATCGGAAAAGTAAACGCACAAAACTTTTCTGAGGAAGAGGAAAAAATCATTAACGAAAGTCGAAGAATACTACAAAGCCCCCGCTTAAACATTAGCGCCTTTGCCATTCGAGTACCCACGCTAAATACTCACGGCGAAGCTGTGTGGATAGAACTAAATAAAAAAATAACCAAAGCACAGCTGTTAAAAATGCTCAGCAAAGACAAAAACATAAGCATAGTGAAAAAAAACATTCCTCTAACCCATCTTGCCCATCAAAAACCAAACATTTTTATTAGCCGCATTAGAAGAAACCCCAACAACCCCCACTCGTGGCTACTTTGGATCACCAGCGACAACACCCTTAAAGGCGCTGCTTTAAATGCAGTACAAATAGCAAAAAAAATCAGTGAAGTTAGAAGGGCAAAGTAGCCCTATTGCGACTCAGCCCTCACCCTACCAAAAAAACCCCTCACCCCCCAGAAAGGGATGCCTGAGCAATAGGGCTACTTTTCCCTTCTAACTTCGCTGACTTTTTTTGACAAAATTACCCCTCTATGCACATAATAAACTATGAAACTCTTATGGTTTTTTTGTTTGTTATTTCCGCAAATAGCTCAGGCACAATTATTTGTAACGAAAAATACTACCGGAGCCTCTAGCCTTCTGATTGATAAAAATAAAAATGTTACTATTTTTGGTGGCACCGCCTTTAATCATAGCGATAGCGGGTCGGAGTGTGTTACTCAAAATGACGACGACAGCGACGGTGGCAATAGCTTTGGAGAATTACTAAACACCTGTAACAGTTGCACAGCATCCTTGCAGTCTTGCAATGCTAATCGTATTTCTGACAATTTACTATTGGGTATTGCTTTTTATGTCAATAGCGCTCCCGCACCAGGGCCTATACTGGTAACTACAGAACATGGAGTCGAAATTGAACAAAGCGCTTTTCGTGAAAATACAAATGCCTTTGTAGAACCCAATCAACTGACAAAGGTTTACATAGATTGGACCGAACTATGTGCTATTAGCGGAACTGGGTTTTGTAACGAATCGCCAGGAATTATTTTAATAAAAGTAGGAATTGATTCTAATGAAGATGGAAAAATAAATAATCAAGAAGGTGGTTTTGTTACTATTAAAATTCAAAACCCCAACAAAGATCAAGAGGCCAACCTTAGCAGCATAGATTGTTCTAAGGCGGGAGTTTGTGATTTTAAAGTATTTTCAGGAAATGAAAAAGTCTTTATCGGTCACATTAAATCGAGTAGCCAATTTCCTAATTGGAAAGGCAGTGTTTTTAATACATTAAAAGTGTTTTACTCTTCTGAAGGCTTTCAAAAAGTTACCCCCTTATCTAATAATGTAGAGGTTTCTATTAGCACTACGGTAGAAGAAGAGTCTATTATCGGCCCACTTAAAAATAATATTCAATACTATTTTAGAGTAGCCGTAATGGACGAGGCAAAAAATATTGCATTTATTACCTCTGATGAACAAATTCAAAAGGCCTGTGGAGGAACTGGTCAATTAACTGCTAGCCAGTGTGATTCTTGCCCCTACTGCACTAAACCTTCTGGAGTGGTGGGAATATTAAGTAAAGACTTAAACTGTTTTATAACTACCGCCACCTATGGGTCTAACCAAGCCATGTTAGTTAAACTATTTAGAGAGTTTAGAAATGCTGTTTTATTAAAATTTAAATCTGGTATTTGGCTAACTAAGCAATATTATAAGTGGGGGTCTCAAGGGAGTTTAGTTTTACAAAAATACCCTGTATTAAAAATATTTACTGGCTTACTTCTTACGCCTTTAGCTGTTTTAGCTTGGATTAGTTTACACCTTTCTTATTTCTTATTTTTTATTGGTATTTTTTTATTACTAATTATTGCAACCCGTTTTTTTAAACGCCGACAAACAAGCTCGATACTATCTTTATTACTATTTACTTGTTTTTTTACCCAAGGCTTGCAAAAAGTTAAAGCACAAACAGCCACTTACGAAAAAAAAAATAATTATTTAAAACTTAGCTCGCAGTACCCCTCTGCTAAATATGAATTTTACTCTTTTCAAATAGGCCCCTTCACACCTTTAAAATTAAGAGGAGACAAAGCTTCTTATTCTGACGTTTACGGGTCTTCTAAACATTTTATGCTGTTGCTTAGTTATGAAAAAAATATTTCTTCCTCTTTTGGTTTACTGTCCTTTGACATAGGCAGTGGTTTTATGGCAACCACCGCCCCTGGCCTTAAAGAAAATACCCGCTCAGAAAGGTCGCACGAAAAATTACTATTTCTTTTAATTCCTAACCACGCTTCTTTAATTTATCGATTTCAATACAGTTCTAACCCAGTTATCAGCCCCTATATTAAGGGAGGTATCACTGCCTTTGGAATAGTAGAAAGCCCACAAAGTAGTGGCGCAAAAATAAAATTAGCCTTAGCCCCTGCCAGCCATATTGCTGCTGGCCTAGGCATTAATATGATGAACTGGAGTAGCTCTAAAAAAGAATTAAAAAATGACTATAACATGCATAGCTTTTTTATTTTTGCCGAATATAAAGTGTATAAAAGTTTATCTAAAAAGTTTGATCTTTCTAATAACATGATTAGTGCTGGATTAACTCTGGGTTTTTAAAACG
>JAAOIK010000010.1 GCA_015163855.1 Pseudobdellovibrionaceae bacterium | reverse complement strand
GCAAAAATAAACGGCGCAAAAATAAAAAAGGTCACATAAATTTTAAGTGGCAAATACAGCAGAAATAGGCGTTGGCGGGCATAATACTTGCTTTATTATGCTTATGAGGCAAAGTTTTAAAAAAATATTGTACTGTACAGGGCTCATAGGCTATCTGTGCTCTATTAGCGCCCATGCTATGCCATACGGGCAAAATAATCTGTCTATTTTTAGTACAACTTCAGAGCTAAGTTGCGCAAAAGTGGCCTCGGGCTATAAAGCTTTGCTAAACTCCTCGCTTTATATTGCCCCTAGCCTTAGCCCATCTAATTTTTTTGACCCATCAAAAATAGAGCCCTTTATTGCAGATAATATATTTAAACATATCGACCCTAACCAATTATTTTTTACAGAAGAAGAAAAGCTTCAATTAAAAAACACAAACAAAACGGGTATTTTTCGGCAAATATTATCTGGCAACTGTAAGTGGTATAGCAATGTTTTTAAAAAATATAAATCTAATCAACTAAAGCTAAAGGCATGGTATGAAAAAAATATTTTATCCACACAGTTTAATCATTTTATTTATCAATTTGTTTCCTTTTTTAATCCAAAGGTGGTTTTAAAACTAGAGGCTTTGTTAAAAAAACCTTGGGCAAAAATTTCGTTAAAAGATATTAATAATCTTTCTAATTTTAGTTCCTTAAAAGGCATTGGCAAGTATATTCAAACCGACAAACAGTTTTCTATTATGCAAGTTGTTCGTTTTGAGTATAACTCGCTTTTAAAACAAAGTTCTGCTTTAGGTAGTAAAAGTTTGGTGTTAAACCAAGCAATTAAACGCATTTATAATGTCGCAATAAATGGCGGGGCCGTACATAGCAGCCAATATAAAAATCATGTGCTTATGGCAGCTCTTGTAAATTCCATGGACGCACACTCTTTTTATAAAAGAAGCAAGAGTGTTTTTACAAGCATAGAAAACAAAGTAAGCGCCACTCAAAAAGCAAAAAGATTTCAGTCTAAATTATTAAAGAAAAAGGTAGCGTATATACAGTTTTCTCATTTTTATACTCCCAGCATAGTTGACAATTCTGTATCCGAAGATTTTATTCAAGCTTTAAAAACATTAGATTCAAAATCGAGTGCGTTAATTATTGATGTTCGAAATAATTTAGGAGGTTCTTTCTCCGAGGCTATTAGAATTTTAGGAAGTTTAGTTTACACCTCTAAGTTGGCAAGATCAAAATCTTGTGGCCCTTCTTTGAGTGCAAAAAAAGAAGAGCAACCTTATGACAATAGCGGTGTTGGTAAATTTAAAGAAGCTAAAGAAAAACCCGTTTGGTATGCGCCAATGCTTGGCTTTAGTAAAAGTGAAAAAGCTTTAGAAGCTTTATTATTTTTTTGTAATCGCCAACCTTATTTTGCAAACAAGCCTATTGTAATTTTAATTAACCAAGCGTCTGCTAGCTCTGCCGAAATATTAGCGCTAGGTTTGCAAGAGGCAGGCATTGCCATAGTGCTTGGAACGGCTCGCAGCTTTGGAAAAGGCACGGCTCAAGCTAATTATGAACATTTACAATTAACCGATGTGTTTTGGGCTTCGGTTTTAGGAAAATCCATACAGCAAACAGGAGTAAGTGCAGACATGGTGTTTAACTTTCCTTTAGCTTTACAGTTTTATCCAAAAAATTTAATTGTAGAAAGCGATTTACCAAGAACGATTTCCAATCCAGGAAAGTTGGCATCGGCATGGGCAAATAGTGCAAATGAAAAAAATATTTTAAACTATTACGCTACTAAAAAAGCTAAGCAAAAAAAATTAATAAATCTTTTAAATAAAAAAAGAAAACTAAGCCAAAGCAGAGCCAGCTTTGTAACGCTAAAGACTAGCAAGAAAAAACAAGAAGAGTTAATGTTTAAAGATATTTTTCAGGTACTAAAAGATTGGAAAAATTTAAAGGAACAGTTATGAAAACACTAAATAATAACACTCTTGTGGTGGTAATTATCTCCTTTTTATTTACGGTGCCTGTTTATGCGCAACAGGTAAAGTTGCCAGAACATTGCTTGGACAAGAGTATTAAAGCGGTGCAGGCAAAAGTGGACTCTAGCTCTAAAAAAATGTTTACTTATTATTACCAAAAAATCACTAAGCATAATGATTCTTCTAAGCCTACATTTATTATTATTCCAGGGGGGCCTGGCAGAAGTGCAATGACCGATAGTCAGGCAACATTTATGGATCCTGTCACAGCAAGGCGTAGTACAGACACAGAACTTTATTGGGGTTTGCCCATTCAGTCTAATGTCATTCTTACAGGGCCACGCAGTGTAGATTGTAATGCTAACAACAATTTGCCCAGCTCTAGTTACTCAACAAAAAACATTGTGCAAGATTTGGTTGCGTTAATAAAAAAAGAAAAATTAAGTAATTATATTATTGTAGGCAGGTCTTACGGAACGGTTGTTGCCACTCAACTAGTTCATTATATCGAAAACAAAGAAGGTCTTTTAAAGCCACAGGCTGTATTGCTTACGGGAGTTCTTGGTCATTCTATTCATATTGATGATCAAGCAAAAAATGTACAAGCTGTTTGGGGACAGTTATATAGCGGGCTTAGCGAAAGGCTGCAAAAATTATTTCCCCCTAATGTTGCCGCCATTACCAACAGCGAAGATTTTGTATTTCCCTTGGGGATAAAAACACAAACATGGCTTAATATGATTTTTGCCAAACTAACAATAGGTTTTAACTATTTTTCCTATGAAGTGGAGCTAGAAACATTTTTAAAAAACCTAGGGCAAACTCTTTCGCAAATGAGCTCTACCAGCAAAAACGGTTACCGTTATTTAGAGTTAAAACAACATTTACAGATTTTAAAAAATCAAGTTAAAGCTTACGCACCAAAACAAATAGACCGTGCGCTTGGCGCCTCGCCCAAGAAAGAAGACACTCTTAATAATACCAGTGAAAAGTCTTTGCTTTTTAAAGTTATAACACAAAAAGAAATTTACAGAGGTTTGCAGGATAATGCAGACGAGTCACAGTTTTGGAATTCTAATAACTGGCAAATTAAAACTACACCCGTAATTTATTTTCAGGGTTCTTGGGATATAGCAGTACCTCTTGATAATGCCTTGTCTCACTATAAAGGGCAAAAAAATAAAAAGCATAAATATTTTATTACTGCAAAAAAGGGAGGGCACGATATATTGTCAGGCCTTAATGACTGTAAAGAGAATTTTTGGAAGGCGGCGTCCAAACAAAATTTTGCCAACATGATCAGCATAGTAGAAAACTGTGACCCTAACTTTAGCGTTTTAAAATAATTTTTTAAAAAATTTTATTAAATGGAGGAGAGGAAGGGATTCGAACCCTCGAAGCGGATTAACGCTTACACGCTTTCCAAGCGTGCGCCTTCAGCCACTCGGCCACCTCTCCAGCAAAAAACTCTAGGTAATTACTAGCATAAATTAAACTATTAAGAAAGTAGCTTGGTTTTGCTGTTTTAACCTTGGCGTTTTTGTTTAAAAAAATGCTTTAATAATAGGCTAGATTCTTTTTCTAGTAAGCCCTGCCTTGTGTGAACTTGATGATTTAGCCTATGGTCTTGAAGTGTATTAAAAAGAGAATGAACGGCTCCTGTTTTTGGGTCTTTTGCCCCATAAACCAGTTTTGAGAGTCTAGTTCCTAAAATAGCCCCAGCACACATTAGGCAAGGTTCTAAGGTTACAAACAAGGTGCAGTCTTGTAAGCGCCAATTTTGCAAGGCTTTTTGGGCTTGCTTAAGGGCTAAAATCTCGGCATGGGCTGTGGCATCGCCACGCCTTTCTTTTTCATTATGAGCTCGGGCGATAATAGTATTTTTATAAACAATAACCGCTCCCACAGGCACTTCTTTTTGTGCAGCAGCAGTTTCGGCCAGTTTTAAGGCTTCGTCCATGAATTTTGTGTCTTGAGGGGAAAAAAGAGTGGTCTTGGTCATGTTTTTAGAGGTTATAGGTTTGTCAAGTTGAGTATTCTTTGTTAAACCATAGGTTATAAAATTACACAAGTAATTAGACAAGTGTGTGAATGCACAAATAAAGGTGGTGAATGTTTTGTCATTGGTGAAAATTCGAGAAAATGATATTTTTGAAAGAGCTTTTCGTCGTTTTAAAAAATCTTGCGAGCGCCTAGGTGTTTTAGCAGAAGTTAAAAAACGAGAGCATTTTGAAAAACCAAGTGTTCGCTTAAAAAAGAAAAGAGAAGAAGCAAAAAAGCGTAACTTTAAAACTAAAAAACAACAGCAGAGATATTAAGATTATGAGCATTAAAGCACAAATCAATGAAGATATGAAAGCCGCCATGAAAGCTAGAGAGAGTGCTACTCTTTCTAGCATTCGTTTTATTTTGGCAGCCATTAAAAATAAAGAAATTGAATTACGCCCTAAAGAGATTTCTGATTCCGACATTATCGGAGTGTTAAAAAAACATTTAAAACAAAACCAAGATAGCATTGAGCAATACAAGCAAACCGGCCAAGAAGAGACAGTTACTAAGTTAGGTGCAGAAAATAAAATTATTCAAAAATATGTACCACAAGCTTTAAGCAAAGAAGAAACAGAACAATTAATTAATAGTATTATTAAAGAATTAAAAGCCACTTCAGTTAAAGATATGGGCAATGTTATGAAGGCGTTAAAAGAGAAGTCACAAGGGCGTTTAGACTCTCAACTAGCCAGCGGTATTGTTAGAGAGCAACTACAACCTTAATGTATAGTAAAGATTTTATTAGAAAAGTAATGTATGCCAATGATTTAGCAGAAATTGTTGGCGAGCATAGCGTATTAAAGCAAAAATCTAACGATGCTTTAGTAGGACTATGCCCGTACCCTGATCATAGTGAAAAAACACCAAGCTTTAGTGTTTCTTCCTCTAAACAGGTTTATTATTGTTTTGGCTGTAAGAGGGGCGGGAATGCTTATTCGTTTTTAAAAGATATTCGTGGATTTTCCTTTATAGATTCTGTGGAGCATCTAGCTCGTCGCGGCTCAATTCCATTGGAAAAAACAAAAACACCATACAAAGATTTTAAAAAAAATACTACCAAAGAAGAAAATCTTAAAAAAGATTTTTTACATCTAAACCAAAAAGCCTTACAATATTTTTCTACTCAATGGGCTAATTTATCTAAAACTTCAAAAGTAACGCAATTTTTAAGCAAACGAAACATTAAGCCCGAAGGCATTAAAGAGTTAAGTTTAGTGTTCTCTAGCCCTCAGTGGTCAGGCTTAGTTGAGTATGCGGTGGACAATAAATTAGATTTAAAAAAGCTACATGCGCTGGGGCTAGTTCAAATAAAAAAAACTTCGCAAAATAAAGTAGATCCTCAGGCAGGGGATTATTATGACACCCTAAGAGATCGATTTATCTTTCCTATTCACTCTAGTCAGGGAGAGTTGTTGGCTTTTGGAGGAAGGGCTTTTGGTGACGAAATGCCCAAGTATATTAACAGTCCAGAGCACCTATTATTTAAAAAAAGAGAAGTTTTATATGGTTTGTTTTTTTCTGCCAAGCATATACGAAGCAAAGATTATGTGATTGTGGTAGAAGGCTATATGGATTTTTTATCTTTATACCAGGCGGGCATAAAAAATGTTGTAGCCACATTAGGAACGGCTCTTACCGAGGGGCACGCGCGCATTTTAAAACGATACACAAAAAATGTTATTTTATTATTTGACGGCGATCAAGCGGGAAAACAAGCCACCGAAAAAAGCTTACCTATATTACTGCAAGAATCCTTGTATGTAAAAACTCTGTCTTTAGAAAAGGGTGTAGACCCCGATGATTTTATTAATCAATTTGGAGCTCAAGAGTTTAAGAAAAAAATTAACCTTGCTCAAGATTTGTTTTACAGCATTTTAAATCACAGCTTTGAATCTTATCATGGAGGAGCTATTGATAAGGTAAAAATTATAGATAAACTACAGCCCATTTTAAACAGTATTTTAGACGAGCGATTAAAAGACTTATACATTAAAGAACTTGCTGACCGCCTACAACAAACAGAACAGTGGGTAAGTGAAGCGATGAAGGTTTCTAAAAAAGAAACCGCTTATAAAAAAACCAACCCCGTTTCTGCACCAAAGCTTACGGACAGCCCTGCACTCAAAAAAACCTCAGGTTCGGAAAAGCCAAATTCTACCGAAACCTCTACAGAAAGAATAAACTTAAATGAGGTTTATCCTGCGGAGCTAGATTTGATAAACTTATCTTTAAAAGAAGAATCTTATTTTTTACAGCTTTTTGGGCAAAAAAAGGAAGAGATTTGCGTTAGCCCACAGGCCATTGCATTTTTTGATAAATTAGAGCAAATATATAGACAAAATTCTCAAAAATTTGATAGACTAGCTGGTGAAATTGTTAATATTGTTTTTCCTCAATCAGCTATTATGCATTATATGGAAAAACCTATGTGCGATTTAAAAAACAGTGAAGCTAACCAATTGATGAGCGACTGCTTAAATAAGCTAAAAACTATTAAAGCTCGCAATGTAGCTAAAAACTTAAGTTTAAAAATAAAGTCAGAAGAGTTTTCGCAAGATAGTTTAGAGCAATATATGAAAATACAAAAAGCATTTAAGTCTCCTAAGCAAAGTGATAAAGCTACTGAAGAGTAACTATTAGAGATAAAGAAAGGAATATTATGATAAAAAAGACTACTACCAAGAAAAAAGCTTTAAAGATAAAAAAAATGTCTTTAGCTGACCAGTTAGATTTAGTAGAAAGTTTGGTTGCCAAAATACAATTATTAGCAGGAGAAGAGGTAGGCATATCTATAAAAGATATCGAAGAAACCCTACCGTTAAACTTTGTAGCTGTAGAGGCACTGCAAAAATTAATGCAGGCATTGTTAGAAAAAACGATTAAAATCAACTGGAAGTTGCAGCCCGCGGATGCAGAGGTAGACTTAGACCACTTAACGGGCGCTTCTACAGAGGTAAAGGCGGCAGTAACTAAAAATAATGACCCCGTTCGCTTATATTTACGAAAAATGGGAGGGGTTTCTTTATTAACTCGAGAAGGTGAGGTTGAGTTAGCTCAAGAAATAGAAAGAGGGGAACGAGAAATTGTTCAGGCTATTTTATTTTCCCCCATTGGTACCTCAGAAATTATTGATTTAGGAACGCGCTTAAAGGCGGGTCGCATTAAGGTAAAAGCCATCTTTCGTGGTTTAGAAGACGAAGACCACCAATATAACGAAGAAGAGTATGAGAAAAAAATCTATTCTTTAATTAATAAAGTAAAAAAATACGAAAAAAAAACCAAGCCCTACTTTCTTACTTTAAAAAACCAATACTCTAATATAGCCGCAAGAGAAAAAGCAATTAAAGACTTACAAAAATTAAATCAAGTTTTAATGTTAGATTTTGAGGCTATTAACTTTAATCGAAAAACTATTGACCGCATTATTGTAAAATTTAAAATGTTGCTTTCTCGCATGCGTGTTTTGCAAAAACGCCAAGACGATGCCTTAAAGCGTACTTTTTCTAAAGATTTAACTTCTTTATGGGACAGGTTGGCTTTAGTAGAAAACTCTGACAGAGAACTTTCTAAAATGTTAAAAGACACTGGGTTAAGCTACCATGATTTTTCAGAACATTGTAAATTATCCAAAGATGCCTATGAGCGGTTAACACGCTTAAATTCAGAAACCAATATGAATTTTTCTTGGGTCAAAGACACCAACACGGTTATTTGGAAGGGCGAAAGAAAAGCGGATAAAGCAAAGGCAGAATTAGTAAAAGCCAATCTTCGTTTGGTGGTGTCTATTGCTAAAAAATATTCTAATAGAGGTCTTCAGTTTTTAGATTTAATTCAAGAGGGAAATATTGGCTTAATGAAAGCTGTGGATAAGTTTGAGTATCGTCGCGGTTATAAGTTTTCTACTTATGCCACATGGTGGATTCGCCAAGCTATTACTAGAGCCATTGCCGATCAAGCCCGAACCATTCGTGTTCCTGTTCACATGATTGAAACGATTAATAAACTGGTTAGAACTTCTCGTTTATTACTTCAAGAGTTGGGCCGTGATCCAAAGCCCGAAGAAATTGCGAAAAAAATGGAATTGCCTTTAGAGAAAGTGCAAAAAGTTTTAAAAATTGCTAAAGAACCCATTAGTTTAGAAACTCCTATGGGCGAAGAAGATTCTTATTTGGGAGACTTTATTGAAGACACAAAGGTGGTAACGCCCTCTCAAGCTATTTTTAGTTTAAATTTATCCGAGCAATCTAGACAAGTATTAGCCACTTTAACTCCACGAGAAGAAAAAGTATTACGAATGCGTTTTGGAATTGGAGAAGAAAGTGATCACACTTTAGAAGAGGTGGGGCAAGGGTTTAATGTAACACGAGAAAGAATTAGACAAATTGAAGCGAAAGCTTTAAAAAAATTACGACATCTAAGCCGCTCTGATAAATTAAAATACTTTGTAGAGAACAAGGATTAGTGCGCACATTTTTTTGTACACTTTTTGTAAGCAACATTGGTGTTAAATTTTGATGTGTTTGATTTTTTATTTTGGGGGCTTAGCTTAGTTGGTTAAAGCATCCGGCTCATAACCGGAGGATCGGAGGTTCAAGTCCTCCAGCCCCTACCATTTTTTTAACCAAGAACTTTATTTTACAAGCACTTATTTTCGCAGTATTGTTGTTTTACAGATTATGGAAAAAATTATTATTTACACAGATGGTGGTTGTCGAGGGAACCCTGGCCTTGGAGGTTGGGGTGTTTGGTTGCGCTATAAAGGCCATGATAAAAAATTAAAAGGGGCTAAGGAAAACACCACTAACAACCAAATGGAATTAACAGCAGCCATTAAAGCTTTAGAAGCTATCGATGTGGATAATATTGCCATTGATTTATACACCGATTCAAAATATGTAGTTCAAGGCATTAAAGAGTGGCTTAAGAGTTGGAAAATAAAATCATGGAAAACAGCAAATAAAAAACCTGTAAAAAATAAAGAATTGTGGCTGGCCTTAGACCAGCTTAACCAAAAGTATAAGGTAGGCTGGCACTGGGTAAAGGGACACAGCGGAGACGAGGGTAACGAGGTGGCAGACCACCTAGCTAACCAAGCCATGGATGAATTTATTAACACTTAAACGGGTTGAGGTTTTTTTCCTAAGCGTGACTTTGTTTTTGCAAAAGGTAGGTTTGTGCATTTTTCACAGATAAAAGTTTATTTCGGTTTTTATATAAAATAAACACGCCCATTATTATTAAAAAAACAGCAAAACTTTTTTTCAGTTGTTCTTGCGAAATAAAATTAATTAAATAAGTTCCTATAATAATTCCCACACTGGCAATACCAATAAATAGCATTAAAAACCCCCAATCAACAGTTACTTGATCGAGGTATCCATAAAAACCGGCAAAACTTTTTAAAGAAATAATTAATAACGAACTACCTATGGCTTCTTTCATGGGAAGTTTAGTTAATAATACTAAGGCAGGCACTATTAAAAACCCACCTCCAACGCCCACTAATCCAGTCAATATACCTACGGCGATTCCCTCTAAAGCGATAAGTGAAATGTCTTTTGCAGAATAATTGGTTTTTTGTTTAACCTCTTTGGTTTCTGTAGTTTTTTTGGATTTTCTTAACATAAAAATGGCGGCAATTAACATAACTGTTGCAAAAAGAATAAGCTGAAAACTTCCAGAAACTTTTTGAGAAAGTCTTGCTCCTAAAAAAGTTCCTGACATGGCAAAGGGTGAAAAAAGCGCAACAATTTTAAAGTTTACATGGCCTAACTTCCAATGTTTAAATACGCCAACTAAACTAACAGCGCCTACTACAGCTAAACTTAAAGCAATAGATGTTTTTGGACTAAAACCAATTAAGTACACAAAAATAGGCACGGTCATAATAGAGCCGCCTCCACCTAGCAATCCTAAAAACAGTCCAATTAATACTGCAGATAAATAGCCAATGATAATCATAAAAAATCCTTTATTATAGTGTGTTTGTTTTAATTTATACCCATTTTAAATTAGTTGTATAGATATTATTAACACATTATTTTTATAAGTTTTTTGCATCGTAGTAAAGGTTAAGAGGTTATTTTATTATAAATAGTGTCTACCGCTCCAGAGTGGGCTTTAAAAAAATCGGTAAAATCTTTTTTTTGCAAATTTTGTAAAGCTTGAAGAACAATAGGTTTTAATTGATCTTTTTCGGAAACCTCGAGGGCTAAATGATTTTGCAAAAGGGTGTTTTTTATTTCTGTAAAATGAAACATGTGTGGGCCCCATACTACGGGCGTATTTACGGCAAGGGCTTCTAAAGGATTATGTCCTCCAATAGGGACTAGGCTTCCTCCAATAAAGGCGATTTGTGCTAGTGGATAAAAGTAAAGCAATTCGCCAAGACTGTCTAAAATAAAAACTTCGGTATTGTGGTTACAAGGTTTTTTTGAACTTCTAGTTATATAGTGCATATTTTTTTGCTTACAGAGGTTTATCACTGCAGAAAACCGTTCTGGGTGGCGAGGGGCTAAAATTAACAAAGCTTGTGGTTGTGATTGGCGTAAACTTTGGTGAATATCTAATAGTATTTCTTCTTCATTGTGGTGAGTGCTTGCCGCAATCCACACAGAAGGCAAAGCGGTTTTTTCTTTAAAGGCAAAGCTACTAGCCGTTGGTATAGCTGGAGCAAATAGACGGTCTTTTATGCTTAAGCTAATTGTGTTTAAGTTATCAGGAAGAGTAATGTCGTATTTAATGTTGCCGGCATTGTGCAAGCGCTCTTTGCTAGCCCCTAGGCTTAAAAAATTTTCTGTCTCTTTTTGGGATTGTGTAAAAATATAATCAAAGCTATTGATAGTGGCTTTTGCCAACGAAAATATTTTTTTATAAGAGGTTAAAGACCTATCAGAAAGTCGAGCATTAATTAAATATAAAGAAATTTTTTGTAAATGAACTTGCTTTATAAGGTTGGGCCAAAGTTCAGTTTCCATAACAATAAGCATGTCTGGTTGTACTTTTTTTAAACACCACGAGTTAAAGCACTTTAAATCATAAGGCTTATAAATAGAGAACACCTTTTTGCCAAACATTTTTTTAACTTGCGCTTGCCCGGTAATGGTCATGGTGCTGATTATAATTTTATAGCTAGTGTTTTGCAGAAGCCTTGTAATTAAGGGCTTTAAGGCTTGAACCTCGCCCACAGAGGAGGCATGTAACCAAATTGCTTTATTAGGGGCTGGTAAAGGCAAGGAATCTTTGTAAAAAAAAGAAAAATTTTGCATCAATAGATTAAAATACTCAGCATTTTTAAAAGACAGCGCAAGATAGTAAATAATATAGAAAGGCAGGGCTAAGATAAGTAAAAAATTATATAACAAAAAATAATGCATAATTTATAAAGCCAAGAATAAATTTAGCCTATAGTAGGGTGGTGACTTTTCAAGTCTTTTTCTGTTTTTACCGAAATATATACTAGTATGCTAAAACAAAACAAAGTTTTTTACTATAGAGAAGTTAGTTTTTTTTTAAAACATTTTTTAATCGCAAGTATATTGTATTATCCTTTAAGTTTAGACATACTTTTTTCTCAACAAGTTGTAGCCAGTGTAAAATTAAGCAGTCAAAACACTCACTACCAATTGGTAAAAAAAATTGAAGGAAAAAAAACAAGCTATTTAATTAAAAAAAGCAATCCTGTTCGAAGCATAGCCTCAAAACAAAAAATTAACTGGAAAAATAAAGCCCTACAGTTTTTTACTAACAATACCCCTTCTTTAAAGCAAAGCAAAAGCGTAGCCGTTACAGAGCGGCAATTTTTACAATACTTTACAAAAATTAAAACTTTAATTTGGACGCTTAAATATAAAAACCCCAACTTTGAATTAGCTAAATGCAAAAAAACCATTGCCCAGTTAAAGCTTAATAAAAACACCTACCTAAACCTTTGCACCACACGGCCCCAAGGCCTTGCAAAAATATCCCCACTGCTAAAGCAATTAAAAAACTTAAAACCCCTATAAAAAAACCAGCCCTATTTAAGCCGCAAACTAAACGCCTCTTAATTTTTTAAAAAGAAAGCAAATCCCAAAAGGGCAAACAAACAGCCGCTTTTGCGACTCAGCCCCCGCCACCCAGCAAGCCCCTTCGCACCCCAAGAAAGGGATGCCTGAGCAAAAGCGGCTGTTTGTTTGCCCTTTTGAGTTGGGAGGGCTTTCTTTTTTAAAAAGAAGAAAGATAAAAGCTTTTTAATTGCAGAAATTAAAGACTCCTGTATATAAACATTATGACAAAACCAGAGCTTTTAATGCCAGCAGGAAGCTTACAAAAAATGCGATACGCCTTTGCTTATGGAGCAGATGCCGTTTACGCAGGCATTCCTTTTTTAAGTTTACGAGCTAGAGAAAATGAAATTTCTTTAGAGGATTTAAAACTTGCTGTGGAATATGCTCATAGCTTAAAAAAGAAAGTTTATATAACTATTAATATCTTTGGAAGAAACACTAAAATTAAACCTTTTGAAGAGCAGTTAGAAGATTTGTTAAAGTTAAAAGCCGATGCTTTTATTATGAGTGACCCGGGTTTAATTGCGATTGTTAAAGAGCGAGCTCCTTTGCAAGAAATTCATTTATCCGTGCAAGCTAATTGTATGAATTGGAAGAGCGCAGAGTTTTGGTATAAGTTGGGAGTGAGTCGTATTATTTTAAGCCGAGAATTGCGACTTACAGAAATTAAAAAAATAAAAGAAAAAGTTCCTCAGTTAGAATTAGAGGCTTTTGTTCATGGATCTATTTGTATTGCGTACTCGGGCCGGTGTTTAATGTCTCACTACATGAGTCACCGCGATGCCAACCAAGGCGTGTGCGATAATTCTTGCAGATACCCTATGAAAATGTACATGAAAGACGCGCGCAACCCTGACGAATTGTATGCAGTAGAAGAAGATGAGCACGGCAGTTATATTATGAATGCTAAAGATTTATGTGTGTTGCCGCATTTAAAAGAATTGCAAGATGCGGGCATTTGTTCTTTTAAAGTAGAGGGGCGAACAAAGTCCCTTCACTATGTGTCTATGGTTAGTCGAGTGTATAGACAAGGCATTGATGATTTGGCGCAGGGGCGACCATATAACCCTCAGCTGATGGACGAATTATTAAAAATTCCTAACAGAGGTTATCACCCAGGGTTTTTAATTAAAGCTCCCGACCACTCGGCTCAAGATTATGCTTCGACTCCCGATCGCGCAAAAAACAGTGTTTTTTTAGGGGTTGGTCAAAAATCCAGTTTAGAAGGTTGTGTAGATATTGAAGTTCGTAATAAGTTAAAGGTAAATCAAAAACTAGAGGTGGTTTCTCCTTCTGGTGTTTTTCAATTTACTGCAAACAAGATTATGAATGTTAAAGGTGAGGAAGTGGATTCTGCCCATGGAGGGACAGGAATTTTTAGTATTCCTTGTCAAAAGAATTTAGATAATTTTTCTATTGTTCGTATAGTAAAGTAATTTTATTTTATATATTTTATGTCAAAACCTTCGCTAACTTCTAAAAAAGATTTACATCAGTTAAGAGAAGAGTTGGTTAAAACCGACAAAGCCTTGTTAGAGCTAATCTTTAAAAGATTTGAATTAGTAAAAAATATTTTTACTATAAAAAAACAAACTAGCACAGAGTACAAAGACAAAAAACAAGAAGAAAAAGTTTGGAACACATTTTGGGAGTATTGGGAGTCTAACAATACTTATTTAACTAAGGCAGACTGGCCCTATTTTTCTAAAGTATTAACGGTGCTATTAGACCAATCTTTTTTGCAAGCTTTTAAATTTATAACACGAAAAAAATAGTATTATTCAACAGGTTTTAAATGTGCAGAAAAGTGCCTTAACAAAGAGGCTTGTTTGGTAATTTGTAAGCCTTTAATATTTTGTTTTTGTTTATATACTCTTTCAAAAGTTTCAATTACATAATCAATATGACTTTGTGTATAAGTTCTGCGCGGAATGGCTAGCCGTAAAAGTTCCATGTCGTGCGAAATTTCTTTTTGTAAACTATCGTCCCACTTTCCAAACATAAGAGAACCAATTTCTACACTGCGAACACCTCCCTCAACATATAAGTGACAGGCCAGGGCTTGGGCGGGTAGTTGTGTGGGAGGTATATGAGGCAACATTTTTTTTGCATCAATGTAAATAGCGTGTCCGCCTATGGGTTCTATAATGGGAATACCTATTTTTTTAATGGCTTCGCCTAGGTATCTAGTAGATACAATGCGGTATTTTAAGTAACTTTCGTCTTGAACTTCTTTTAAACCTTGAGCTATGGCGGCCATGTCTCTTCCTGCCAAGCCACCGTAAGTGGTAAAGCCTTCGGTTAAAATTAATTGATTGGTAACTTTTTCTGCCAAGGTATCATCGTTAAGACACAGCAAGCCTCCAATGTTTACAATGGCATCTTTTTTTGCGCTCATAGTAAACCCGTCACAATAAGAAAAGGTGTCTTGAATAATTTTTAAAATGCTACTGTTTTTATAAGCCTCTTCGTATTGCTGAATAAAGTAAGAATTTTCTGCAAAGCGACAAGCGTCTATAAATAAGGGAATATTAAATTGATCGCACAAGGCTTTAGTTTCTTTAATATTTTTTAAAGAAACGGGCAGCCCTCCTCGAGAATTATTAGTAATAGTGATCATGCATAAAGGAATATTTTTTTGATTTTTTTCAAAGCAATCTTTTAATAAATCCAAATCCATATTGCCCTTAAAAATAGGGTCTTCTGTGCCTTTAGTAAAATCAACGGCCTTGCCTCCCAAGTATTCAATATTCGCCCGAGTGGTATCGAAGTGAGTATTGTTTGGAATAATGCTTACGCCTTTTTTAACTATACAAGAAAATAAAATACGCTCCGAAGCTCTGCCTTGATGTGTGGGGAAAATGTGCTTCATTTTACTTAGTTGATAAACAACATCTTTCATTTCGTGGTAAGATCGACTTCCCGCATAAGACTCGTCACCATCAATTAAGGCAGCCCATTGTTTAGAAGACATAGTCCCTGTTCCGCTGTCGGTTAGTAAATCAATAATAACTTCATTGGAGTTAAGTAGAAACAAGTTATAGTTGGCTTTTTTTAAAAAGAGTTTTCTTTCTTCTTTGTTACTCATGTTAATGGCTTCGACCATTTTTATTTTGAAGGGTTCAATAATAGTGTTAAAGTTATCTTGCATAGTGTTGACCTAGTCCTTAGTTAGTGATTTTCATTATTTATATTGTTTATTTAATGCTTTTTTATACTCTATGTACAGATTCGTCAAATTAATCCTTGGAGAGTAAAATGAAAAAAATAATATTTAGTTTATTATGTTTTAGTTTAGTAAGTGTTTCTTATGTGGACAGTGGTTTTGCAAAAAAACATAAAAGATCTTCTGTTTTTAAAAAGAAAAAAGCAGCAAGAAAACGCGCAGCAAGAAAACGAGCGTTAAAGTATAGAGCCTATAAATCTTTTTACAGAAGACAAATGCGAGCATTGCGAAATAAATCTAACTGGTCTGTGGGTGTTTTTGCAGGGAGCCCTGTTGGAAAAAAGGCAGACTATACTATTAAGCCTTTTGGTTTGTCAGGGGCTTATCATTTTAATTCTTTTGTAAGTCTAGAGGGGCGAGCCTTTTTTGGTTATTCTAACCTAGATATAAAAGATTTTGTAGATGATAATTCAAAGTATGTTGTTAACACGGGACTTTCGTTTTCTACCTTACTGAAGGTCCGCAAATCTATTGATAGAAAAAGGCATTTTATGCCCTATGTTGTAGCAGGATATTCTTTTATTAAAATTACAGAAAATAATATGTGTAAGGCCAGTGATTGTGCAGAGGGTTTTCTTGAGGATCCGGCGACAAGCAAAATAGGGCTATGGGCTTTGGGGCTGGGAATAGATTTTTTCCCCATAAAAAAAGTATCTTTTGGTTTAGAGGTACTTCACTATCTTGGCGTAAAAAAAGCCCTTTCTTCTGTTAAAGAATTTGATTCACTTAATGACGAACGCCTCAATGTAAAAGACATCACTACTATTCAGCTTTCTGCCAGATATTACTTTTAAAAAAAATTATATTTATAAAAGGGAGGGGTAAAAATTAACCCGCCCTTTAGTTAAACCGCTTTTTTCTTAACTTCTAATCCATACTTTTCTACTTTCATAATTAGGTTAGCTCGGCTAATTCCTAATTCTTTAGAAAGTCTAGATTTGTTTCCGCCCGTTTTTCGCAAGCCCTCTTGAAGAATTTGTTTTTCCAAACTAGCTAAGGCATCTTTTAGTTTTCCTGAAAAATGAGATAAGGCGTTAATGTTTTTATTTTCTAAAATCGTGTCATTGGTGTGATGGGTAATTTTTAAAGACAAATCGCTTTCATTAATTTTACCTATGCTTGAACATAAAACCACAGCTCTTTCAATTTCATTTTGTAACTCACGCACATTTCCTGGCCACGAGTAATGTTGCAACTTATCTATGGCTACTTTAGACATTAAAATATTTTTTTTACTTTTTTTCATTTGCTGATTTAAAAAATAAGTTACTAAAATAGGGATATCAGAAGAACGGTCTCTAAGCGCAGGAGCGCGCAAACTAATTACATTTAACCGGTAATAAAGGTCTTCTCTAAAAGTTCCTTCTTCAACCATTTTTTCTAAATTTTTATTGGTGGCAGCAATAATTCTTACATTGGTGGTTCTGGTTTCAGTTCCTCCCACAGGAAGGAAAGTGCCATCTTGCAAAACGCGCAGTAATTTTACTTGCATACTAGGGCTGGTATCACCAATTTCGTCTAGAAAAAACGTGCCATTGTTGGCGACTTCAAACAAACCTTTTTTATCTGCATGAGCACCCGTAAAACTACCTTTTACATGCCCAAAAAGTTCACTTTCTAATAAATTATCATTTAAGGCAGAGCAGTTTTGTATTACAAAGGCTTTGTTTTTTCTTTGTGAACTTTGATGAATGCAATGGGCAATCAGCTCTTTACCAGTTCCGTTTTCTCCTTGAATTAAAATACTACTGTTTGCCGATTTAATTTTTTCTAAAACTTCATAAAGTTCTTTCATTTTTTTTGAAGAACCAATCATATTTCCATATCGAAAAACAGAATCTTCTTTTGTAATTTCTGATAAGATTTTTTCTTTGCTAGATAATTCTGCATAAACTAATTGAATTTCTTCTGCAATCGAATTTAATATATCCACAAGGTGATTATTTTCTAAATCAGCAATGTTGCGAAGCCCCGCAGACAATTGGCTTAATTGCTTATCATTTAAAGATAGGTATTGAAGAGTATTAGACACCTCAGAAGCTTGATGTTTAAAGCCAACAGCAACAACACTGCCTAACACCTCTTTATTAAATTTAATAGGAATGTGTAAACTTTCTAGCCCCATATGATGAGCTTCTTTATATATATAATCTTTATTAAGATGCTTTAATTCTTTTATCGCAATTAAATTAACTGACTCTATTTTTTTTAAAAAAGTTTTGTGAGTTAAAATCGGTTTTAAATGACCCAGCATTGAGTCTACTTTTGTATCATGCAGAACCCCGTTGTTATCTACCAATAAAACCTCTATGTTCCACCAAGACTTTAATAAACCCTTTAGTTTAGCGATTACATGAGTGCTGTCGACATTTGTCCAATTCATATTTCCCTTTATTTCTTTATTCTGTGTTGTTGTAAATATAATCGACAGGACTGTAAAAAAACTAAACGACTTTATATAAATTGGAGAGCGCCAAAAGGCTAGGCTTTTTTGTTCAGGGTGGGGAGAGGGCCAAAAGGTTAGGCTCTTTTGCTCAGGCATCCCTTCGGGCTGAGTCGCAAAAGAGTCTAACCTTTTGGCGCTCTCCCCACCCTGAACAAAAGAACCTAGTCTAAGCTAATGCCTTGTTTTACTGCTAAACGAAAGTATAGGGATTTTTTTTGCATTAACTCCGCATGGCTGCCTTGTTCGGCAACAGAACCTTTGTCTAATACAATAATATGGTTTGCTGTTTTTAAAGAGTGCAATTTATGAGTAATAATTAGGCTTGTGGTGTGAGGTATTAGTTTATCTATTGTGGACTGTATAGCTTCGGCACTTTTGGCATCTAAGGCGCTGCTGGCTTCGTCTAAAATAAGTAAGGGAGCATTTTTAAATAAAGCACGAGCAATATTTAACCTTTGTCTTTGCCCTCCAGAAAGTTCATTACCCTCTACATTTAAAAAACTATTATAAGCTTTGGGTTTTTCTGTAATAAACTGATGCGCATCAGCCAGCTTTGCGGCAGAAATAATATCTTCTTCTAAGTTGGCGTCGTGTTTTTTTTGTATGTTTCCATAAAGAATATTTTCTTTAATGCTTGCGGAAAATAAAAAAATATTTTGGTCTACCAAACTAATATTAGACAATAGTTCTTTGGAAGAAACTTCGGCAATATTTTGTTCGCCAAAATAAATACTTCCTTGTTGGGGAGGTAAAAACCCCTGAATTAGTTTAACCAAAGTCGATTTGCCAGAACCACTTTCGCCAACAATGGCAAGGCTTGTATTTTTTTTCAACTCAAAGTTAATATTTTTTAAAGCAGGGTTTTTGCTATTGGGATAGGTGTAGGACAAGTTATTGATTTTTATGCTCGACCAAGGCTTTAGTGGTTTTGTTTTTTTATTAGCTAGCTGTTCGTTATTAGAAGTTTTTTCAAACAAAGTTGCTAGTCGCTCTAAGGCCACCTCTACTTTTTGAAGCCTTAACATAGCGGTTTGTAACTGTTTAAAGGAGGCTTGCAGTAAAGTGGCGGCAAATAAAAAAGAAGTAAAGTCGGCAATACTTAGGTGTTTTTGCATAATTTGGTGTCCGACATACAAAAGAATTATGCTCATGCTTAGGGACATAAAAATTTCTGACAATGGAGAGATGGCAAGTTCTTTTTTAAAAATTCTTTTTTGCATATTTAAAAAAGAAACTACTTTAGTTTTAAAATTGTTTGTTAGCTCTTCTTGTAAATCAAAGCTGTGAATAGTTCTTAGGCCCTCAAGGCCTTCTTTTAGGTTTTGTGTTACATCTTCTTGTAATTCTAAATTGCTATGATTTTGGCTTTTTAATAAATAGATAAATTTTTTGTTTAAAAAAGAAATTAAAGGAAACACAACAGCCAGTAAGGCTAGCAGCTTCCAGTCTATATATATAATATAGATGGCAGAAAATAATAATAAAAAAGGCTCCCTAAAAATAGTGGATAAATTGTTTATTCCAGCAGAGATAATTTGTAAATCACCTAAAGACTGACTAAGGATAGAACTTGCGCCTTTAGGAAATTTTTGTAAAAAAAGACTGGGGTTTAAGTTTACGCAAGCATTAAATATCTTTTGCTTTAATTTAGCCATAAGGGTTTCTGTTAATTTGGCAATAATAAAAGTGTTAAAAAAACGAGCAACTGCCGAAATAACCCAGGTAAGAGAAAACAACAAGCACATGATAATAGAGTAGTTTAGGCTGTAATTGTTTGTAGTCCAAACAGAGTTCATTAGCTGGTTAATAATATACGGAGAGGCAGATTTTGCTACCCCCGAAATAACACCCAAAAGCAGTGCAAAAATAAAAATTAGTTTAAATTGCAGAAGTTCTTTTTTTATAAATTGTATAGTGTATTTCATTGGTTATTTATATATTTTTTTAAATGTTTAGCGGTTAAGTTATTTTTTTCTTTTAGTAAATTATTAACAGTATTTTGAAATATTAGTTCTCCACCTTTTTCTCCTGCATTAGGGCCTATGTCGACCACATAGTCTGCATTTTTAATAATCTCTAAATTATGCTCAATTACAATCACTGTATTTCCAGCATCTACTAATTTCTGTATTACTTTTATTAATAAACTAATTTCATAAAAATGTAAGCCCGTACTAGGTTCATCTAATATATAACAGTTATTGGCGCCAAGGCTAGACTGTAATTCTTTTGCAATTTTTAAGCGTTGATTTTCTCCTCCGCTTAAATTTTTAGAGTTTTGCCCTAAAGAAATATAATCCAAACCCACGGTTTCTAATAATCTTAACGCTTTGGTAACTTTAGGGTAAGCAGAAAAAAGTTTTAACGCCTCGGCTACGCTCATATTTAGTATATCTAATATATTGTGGCCTTGAAATTTAACGCTTAAGACCTCTGGTTTAAATTTTTTGCCCTTACAGTCTTCGCAGGTAATTTTTAACTCATCCATAAATAGCATGTCTACAGTAATAAAGCCTAAGCCTTCGCAAGTTTCACAGCGTCCTGCATTTACATTTAAACTAAAATGCGAAGCACTTAATTTTAATAACTGAGCCTTTTTGGTACTAGCTAGCAGCTTTCTAATAGTGTCATATATTTTTAAGTAACTTAAACAATTACTTCTTTGGGTGCCAGACACAGACTTTTGATTAATGAAATAAACCGACTGTATGTTTTCGTAATTAAGAAGTTCTTTGTGAGGTAGGCTAATTTTAAAATCTTGTTTTAACTTAGCTTCAAGGGCGGGAAGAAAAGTTTGTGTGATTAGCGAAGATTTTCCAGAGCCACTAACTCCCGTTACACAAGTAAAACGATTTAAAGGTATTTCTAAATTAATATTTTTTAAATTATGTCCATGGCAACCTAGCAGTTTTATTTTTTTTACTTTTTTTAAGTGGCGAGGTTTGGCGTGCAGGGCAGGGGCGTGAACTAAGGCTTTTGCTGTGGGGCTAGAGGAGTTTAAAAAATCTTTTGTATTTCCCGAAAAAATAACCTCCCCACCATGAATACCCGATTTTGGCCCCATTTCTATTATGTGCGAGCTATTAGAAATTACCTCGGGGTCGTGTTCTACCACAACAACGGTATTGCCTTGTTCTCTTATTTTTTTTAAGGCGTTGATAATTTTATCGGTATCGGCAGGGTGCAAGCCTATTGTGGGTTCATCTAAAATATATAAACTGTCTGATAGTTGAGTAGAAATTTGTTTTGCTAAATTTAAGCGCTGAAACTCTCCTCCAGAAAGGGTTTTGGTAAGTCGATTTAGATGTAAATAAGATAAGCCCAAATTGTTTAAATAAGTTAAATCATTTTTTAATTTTTTAATAACCACCGCACCTTGCTGTGCATCGGTTGCTTTTAATAAGTTTTGTTTTTTTTGCAATTGAGTAATAAATTGCAAAGCTTCTTCTACGCGAAGATTTAAAATATCAGATATCGAATGTTTTTGAATAAAAATATTAAGATAGTCGGTTTTTAAGGCGCCTCCGTGGCAAGTATTACATAAACAAGGGCTTTTATATCGAGATAAAAAAATACGAACATGCATTTTGTATTTTTTAGTTTCTAAGTATTTAAACAAGCCCTTGATTCCAAAAAATTTTTTACTGCCATCCCAAATTAGTTTTCTTTCAAAAACTTTTAAGTCTTTCCAGTTAGTGTGGAGGTCGATATTTTCTTCTTCACAAAACTTTTTTAGTTTTCTAAAATCTTTTACAGCACTAGGCATATTTAGTGGAGCAATAGCCCCTTCGTAAATGCTTAGCTGAGAGTTGGGTATAATTTTTTTTTCATCAATTTCTAAAGTGTGTCCAAACCCAGAGCAAGAAGGGCAAGCTCCAATAGCACTTTGCGGGTTAAAAAAATGCGTTTGTATTTGCGACATTTGATAATCGCATTGCGAACAAGTTAAGTTCTCCGTTAGTTTAAGGGCCTTGAATGCAGATTTTTTAGAGCCCTTTTTTTCGCTGTTATTATTAAATATTAAGCATTGAGAAAATATAGAAGAAGGATTGTATTTAATAAAATAATGATAAGCACTTTGAATAGAATCACGCAGCCGAGATTTAAGTTGTTTAGGATCTTCGTTTAGCGACACGCGATCCATTACAATGTATAAATTTTTTGATTGTTTTTTGGTTAATTGCTCTACTTTAAAAGAAGACACTATTTGCTTTTTATCTTTGCTTAATTGGCATAGGCGGGTAAGGGCGTCGGTGGTTAAGGCCAACTTTAGCTGAGCAATATTTTTTACTTCCTCTAGCAGGGGAATTAGTACATAAACCCCCATGTTTTTATCTAAGTGGTTAATAACAAACGAACAGGCTAAATCTGCAGAGTAAGCGGTTAAAGCTTCTTTGTGGGTAGGGCAGTAAGCTGTTCCTAGCCGAGCAAATAACGATTGTAAATTAGCGCTAACTCCACTAAGGCTGGCTACGCTACTTCTACTATTTTGCACAGTATTTTTTTGTTCTAAGGCAATGGTGGGAGGAATGTTAAGAATATTTTCTACTTTTGGCTTAAGCGCTTTTTTAAAAAACTGTTTAGTATAGTTGGGTAAGCTATCAATGTATAATCGTTGCCCCTCTGCATATAAAGTGTCAAAAGCTAAAGACGATTTTCCCGAACCAGAGGGACCGCAAATAACCGTAAAAGTATTTTTTTTAATTTTAATACTTATATTTTTTAAATTATTTTGTTTCGCCTTAATAACTTCAATCATATTACAGTGTGCTTTATTCTGATAACTCTTCTTTAAAAAAGTCACTATCTTCCGAGCTAGGTTCTTCATTTTCTAAAGCAGAAGGTGATTTTTTTTCTGTGCCATCTTGTTCTGTGGGGTTTTCGTTAACTTTCCAATTATCGCCAATGGATTTGGGCTCTGTCCCTTCTAAAAAAGCTTGTTGTACTACTTCTTTAGATTGTGTAGTGGCTAACTTTCCAGTTTTGTTATCAATGTTTATAAATATAATTCCTTCGGGGACAGAAAAATTTTCTACTGGCAAATTTTCGTGAACACTCATCATATAACCTATCCAAATGGGTAAAGCGGCGCGGCCACCCACTTCCCCTCGGCCCAAAGTTTTTTCGTTATCAAAACCAACCCATACGCCAGTGGCAATTTGATTAGTAAACCCTGTAAACCAGGCATCATAATATGAGTTAGTGCTTCCCGTTTTTCCTGCGGTGGGACGATTTAATATTTGTGCTCTACGGCCGGTACCATGAGGGTCTGACACCACACCTTTTAGTAAGCTTAATGCAAGGTAGGCGGTGGTTGGTTTTAAAAGTTGGTTGGGGTCTTTAAAATATAAAGGGGGTTCTTTTTCTAAGTTAGCGCGAAAGCTTTGTCCGTCAGGAGTTTCTAAGCTTACCCAAGCCTGTGGTTTTTGGGGAGCTTTTTGAGCGTCTGTATTTTTTAAAGAGGTGTTAGTTTGATTTTTTTGATAATTTTCGTAAATGATTTTGTCTTTTTGGTATTGTAAATAAGCCAATCGTAAGGACTCTTGTTTTTGTTCAAAGTGGCTAGTGTATCGTTTTAAAGTGTCGGTTATCCGTATATTTTGAGCCAGAATTTCACCTTGTTTGGATAAAACTTTATGAATTAAAATAGGTCGAATGCGTTTTCCTAATCGACCAATATGAGAAAAACTGCGAGTCATTTCGTATAAAGTAATGGCACTGGAACCTAGGGCTAAGGTAAAGTCAGAATTTAAAGGGCTAAAAATCCCTAAGCGCCTAGCGTATTTTTCTACCCACTTAACCCCAAGTTTTTCAATCAATCGAACGCTAGGAACATTCATCGAGCGTATTAAAGCGTTGCGATATAAAATATCTCCAATAAATTTTTTAGAATGATTTTTTGGTTTCCAAACCTCTGCTTCTTTTTCTTCTAATTCTTCAGGCAAGTCTTTTGTTTCGGTAGCAGATAAAGCATTTTCTTTAGTGTTAATTTTTTTTGTAGCATTAGTATTTTGGCCCTCTAAATTTTCTTCAGTGGCATCGGTGGCTTCTTTAAAAATTAAAGCTGCGTCTAAAAGAGAGCTGTTGGGGCGATAGCCTTTGTCAAAGCCTGACAAGTACACTAAAGGTTTAAAGGCCGACCCTGTTTGCCGCTTAGCTTGTATTGAGCGATTAAACTTAGAAGTTTTAAAATTTTTTCCACCAACCAAAGCAATAAGTTCTTCTGTTTTTTGATCAAAAGAAAGTAAGGCCGCTTGAACTAGAGTTTTTTGTTCTAAAGTCACTTTTATAAAACGACTGGTTAATTGTTTTAAGTTTATGTTTTTGTGATTGTAGGGGTGTAAGGAAATTAAACTTTCTGTTTCTTCAAGAGGCTTTTTGAACACACTTTCTTTTTTTGTAGAAGTGTTAAAAAATACTAAAGGTTTATTTTGGTCTGAATAATAATTATCATTATATTTACGAATTTTTTTATTTAAATCAGAAGAAGAAAATACAGAGGCTGCAATCTTTACTAAAATAACATCACCCACTTTTAAAGCTTGGGAGGGTTTTTTTATTTCTTGTAAGGTATAAAATGTTTTAGGATCGGGAACTCTTGCCCACTTCATAGATTCGATATCTATAATGCCTTGGGCTTCGGCCACCCAAACTTTCACCAAACCCCACTGGTCATCAATGTCGGTAACTACGGCTTGTAGCACATCTTCGGGCTCTAAATAAGAAGGTAGGGGAGGTGTTGTGGAAGTTAAATTTTCAATGGTTTGTAAGTTTAATTCTGCTAAGGGTTTAAACTCACCGCTAGGAAGTAGTATTTTTTTTTCTGTTTTTTTATAAATAATATCAGTGCGCTGTTGATCTAAAAATTCTTTTATTTTTGCAAATTCTTGTAAGTTGCTTAAGCTACCTCTAAAACCTTGTCGTTTATCTAAAGCTTTTAAAGCTTTTTGTATTTCTTTTTGTGCGCTTTGCTGGGCTTTTAAATCTAAGCCTGTATAAATACTTACTCCTTGTTCTAGCAAGGCTTTTTCCCCAATGTTTTTTACTAAAACTTGCCGTAGTTGCTCCACATAATAAGGGGCAAGGTTTGTACTTTTTAAAGCATAAATGCTAATTTCTTCATTGATGGCTTTTTCTTGCTGTTCTTCGGTTATAAAACCCTCTTTTAACATTCGCGATAAAACATAAGTTTGTCGATTTTTTGCTTTTTTAGGGTGGCGGTAGGGGGAATAGGCACTGGGAGCTTTGGGTAACCCTGCTAAAATCGCAGCCTCTGCAATAGAAATGTCGCTTATATCTTTGTGAAAATAAGTGCGAGCCGCCACTTTTATTCCATAAGCTCCTTGGCCAAAGTAAATTTGATTTAAATATAAATATAAAATATTTTCTTTGGTTAAGGAAGACTCCATTCGTTTTGCTAAAATGGCTTCTTTAAATTTACGAATATAAGTTTTTTCTCTGGTTAAAAGCAAGCTTCTTGCCACTTGTTGTGTAATGGTAGAGGCTCCCTGCACTTTTTTACCTGCACGAATGTTGGCAAAAAGCGCTCGAAAGATGGCTTTATAATTAATACCAGAGTGTTGAAAAAACTGCGCATCTTCGGCTGCAATCACGGCCTGAATCATATGTTCGGGTATGTCTTCAAAGGGGACAACCACTCTTTTTTGTTTAAAAAAATGAGCCACAAGATTATTTTTACGATCCAAAACCTGTGACATTTCTAAAGGTTTATAGTCTTCAAGGCCTATCATTTGTGGCAAGGTTAAGTAGGCTTGCAGGAAAACATAAAACAGCACAAGCACAGTAAATAAACTAAGGCCAATAGCGGTTACCCATCGTTGTTTGCGGCTAGTATTTTTAACAAAGTAAAATAACCATTTAAAAAAAGGCGGCAAGTTATCTGGGGTAAGTTTTTGTCTTACTAACAGATATTTTTCTTTAATTAAGGAGGTGGTTTTTTCTGAAGATTGTGACATCTTCAGAATGTAGTTAAGCTAGGTTAGAAAGACAAGGCTGTAGGTGGGTTTTAGAGGGTGTAACGCGATGTGGCGACATTGGTTAGGGGACGCTACCTACGCGCCTCACCGGCTTGGCTAGCAGCAGAGGCACAGTCGATTGTGCCCTCCTCATTAAACTCGGTAAGGGTTTCTGCCGCTGTGGTGTAGGTTTCAATAGCCTTAATTTTTTTATAATCCCTTTTCTTTTTGCTACTTATAAGTGCTGCTTGTTTGGCAAGGTCAGAATGTTCAAGTTCGCCTAATTCATCGATGGTTGTATTTAGTAAGCCTTGCTTGTTTTTAATTTTTTCATCAAAGTTTTGAATTTTTCTTTCAAACTCTTTAGCTTTTAAGCCCACTTGCTCTGATAAAGCGGCCATAACTTTAGTATTTGCCTCTATTAACTCACCCCTTTCGATATGCTCTTCGTGGTCAATTTTTGCTTGGCTAGCCGAAGCTTCTTTCATTTTTTTAATTTCTGCCTCTTGGGCTTTTCTTAAGGCTTTTTTCTTGGTTAAAAATCTTTTGTGTTCAAAAGCTAATCGTTTTTGTTTGCTAGGGGCGTTAAGGCACTGGGCTTGTTTTTTTTGTCTGTACCGGCGGTCTCTCGTTTTTTGGCTAGTCTTTGCTCTTTTTAACAAAGTGGAAAAAGAGACATGGTTAGTGCCATTAAGCACTCTTTCTACTCGGTCTTCTCTGTACTTTTTTAAAGCCAGTGTGGACTGCTTGTAACACTGCTCTTCTCTTTTAAGGGCTACATCATTTTCTTCGACTAGTAGTTCTTGTATTGCTAAATCTATACCTTGAACAGTTTTACGATTTTGTTCTACGCTCTCTAACAGTTTAGTTATTTTGTCTTTGGTTGTTTTCTCTAAGTTTTTTATACTCTTTAAGTATTTTCGATCGTTTTTGGCGCCGTCTTCTTTTAGCTGAAAGATTTCGTCATCTCTGTTGCTCATAGCCACATTTTTTTTAGTTTTTAGCTCTTCAATAGAGTCTTTTATTTTTTCTATTTTCTTTCTTTTTTCGCTCACCTCGTCTTTGTTGCTCTCTTTTTCTTTTTGGTATTGGTGATCTATGTAAGCCTCAGCCAAAGGGCAGTATTTAGAAATTCCATTTTTGTGTATTTTTGCCTCAAGCTCTGTAATCTCTGTTTTATTTTCAGAGTTATCTGGCTCCTCTTCTGCTTGTAATTCGTCAAGGTTCTTTTTCCATTTTTGCAAGTCTTCAATTTCGCTTTTCTCTTTACCTTTAAACAGGCTTTCAATTTCACCGTCGTTTAAGGAGAAATTTTTTATAGCCTCACATTTTTTTATTTGTTCTTCGCATTCTTTAGCGTCACTTTTCTTTTGACCAATGCTTTTGCCATACAACCTACATACCGTTCTGAACTTTTTTGCTCTAGTTTCTTGCCGCTCTTCGCAGGACTTTTTAACAAGCGCTTCTGCGTCTGAGGTGCTGTTTAATACTAATTTAATAGAATCGTCACCTATACCCCGAGCAGCCACAAACTCAGTAACCACAAACACACTTAAAAAACAAAGTATCCATTTTTTATTGAAACCTTTCATAGCAACTCCTAAGAATAAAAAATACCTTCTGTGGTTTTCTTAAAGCCTTTGCTTTAAGTGGGCGACCATATGATAGTTTTAGGTTTCTTAGACATAGCTAAGCATAACACACCACCACCAGGGACAGTCCCCTGAATTAATATTATAGGCTTTAAAATTACGCCACAGAAGGTTATTAATCCTAACAATACAATCGGAAAAAAAACAGAGAACCTTAAACTAAAGCCCTGTTTTGTTTCACATTGAAACAAAAATAAGCCACTCAACAAAAGCGGTCTTTAGCCCTGCCGTAGGGTCCAAAAAAAGCAGAAAATAATTTTATCTAAATTCTCGTGCCTTTTTTTTAAAAATTTGCTATCACCAAGGCTATGAGCCAGTTAAGTTTTGAAGATGCCCAAAGCGCCGAAGACACAGAAAACCTTAAAAGCGATAAAGATACTAAAAACGCTCAAAGCGGTAAAGATGCAGAAAACCAAACGAATTCTGCACAAAAGCCAACTGCCTTTTCTGTATCTAGCCTTAACGCTTATATTCGTTCTTTATTAGAGGGTGACTTGCCCAACCTTTATATTAAGGGCGAAATCTCTAACTTTGTAGCTCACTCCTCGGGGCATTATTATTTTAGTTTAAAAGATAGTAAGTCACAAATTAGAGTGGTGATGTTTCGTGGTTATAATTCTAAATTAAAGTTTAAGCCCAAAGACGGAATGGAAGTTTTAGTAAAAGCAAAATTAAGCGTGTACGAACCACGCGGCACCTACCAATTATTTTGCGAGCATATGGAACCGCAAGGTTTAGGTGCTTTGCAACTAGCCTTTGAACAACTAAAAAACCAATTGCGATCAGAGGGTTTGTTTTTACAAGAAAATAAAAAGCCCTTACCCCCGTACCCTCAGCATGTGGTTTTAATTACCTCTCCCACAGGAGCAGCGCTTCAAGATATGTTAAATGTTTTACAGCGAAGAGCGCGCAATATAAAAGTCACCCTAATCCCCGCGTTAGTTCAAGGCGAAAAAGCCCCTGCGTCTTTGCTTAAGGCTTTTAAACAAATAACATTTTTAAAAAATGTCGATGTGATTATTATGGGAAGGGGAGGCGGTTCGCTAGAAGATTTATGGGCTTTTAACGACGAAGCTTTAGCTCGAGCTGTTTTTGCCTCGTCCATACCGGTAATTTCTGCCGTGGGGCACGAAATAGATTTTAGTATTTTAGATTTTGTGTCCGACTTGCGAGCTCCCACTCCTTCGGCGGCTGCCGAGCTGGTGGTAAAAAATAGCTTAGAGCTATTAGAAAAAATTAATTTTTTAAAGCTACAGTTAATTAAAAGTTTTCAATCCACACTACAAAGAAAAAAAGAAAAACTATTACAATTAGAGGCAAAAGTAATTAACCCGCAAACCGCTTTGCAGCAGGCCAGCCTAAGGTGTGATGAGCTTCGCCATCGTTTAGATTTATTAATAAAAAACACACTGCAAAAGCAAAAGCAAAAAATAAATACTTTTAATGCTGTTTTAGATTCCTTAAGCCCATTAAAAGTAGTATCTAGGGGTTATAGTTTGCTAACAGATGAACAGGGAAGTTTGGTAAAAAAAACCTCTCAAGTAAAAAAAGGAGACTTGTTACTAGCGCAATTAAGTGATGCACACCTACAAGTGGAAGTAAAAAAAATAATAAAAACAAACGAAAAAAAACAAGTAAATAAAACAAGCAAATAAAAAGGGAGAGTGACATGAGTTTTGAAAAAAAATTAGAAGACTTAGAAAAAGTAGTTTCTAAAATGGAAGAAGGTAAATTATCTTTAGAAGACTCTTTAAAACAATTTGAAAAAGGGGTTAAGCTTTCTAGAGAATGCCAAGACCAACTAAGCAAGGCAGAAATAAAGGTGCAAAAATTAGTAGCAGTTAATGAGCAAGGGCAAGCAAAAATAGAAGACCTGTAAAAACGCAACCACTTACTTTTATAATTATCCAATAATGACAATGCTTAACTTTCCCAACAAAGAAGATTTATTTTTTATCGAAGAGTTTAATCACTTTGCTTTTCAATATATAGAAACCACATTTAGTCAAAAAACTGCTCCACAGGCACGACTAAAAGAGGCTGTTGCTTACACTTTGCTTGCTAAAACTAAACGCTTTCGCCCTTTATTAAGTATTTATGTGGCCAAAGCTTTGGGTTTAAATTACAAAAGCGTTTTGCCGTGGGCTTTGTCTGTAGAAATGATTCACAATTTTTCTTTAATTCACGACGATTTGCCTTGCATGGATAATGATGACCTAAGAAGAGGTAAGCCAAGTAATCATAAAGTTTTTGGCGAAGCCTTGGCTTTGTTGTCGGGCAATAGCCTTTTGGTAGAAGCCTTTTCGGTGTTGACCAAATATTTTTCTAGTGCAGGGGCACAAGGTTTAGAGATGCGGGGCTTAAAGCCCTTCGACTTAAAATCACCAACAATAAAATCTTCAAATTTGTGTGTGTCGTTAATTACAGAAATTATCAATGCCACAGGTTCTAGCGCAATGATGTTAGGGCAAGTGGGGGATTTAGTTTTAGATAAAAAAATACCCAATGATAAAAAAGACAACAGCTTTCCGTCCATGCCTCGAAAAACCTGTAACGAATTAAAAACAGGAGCCTTAATTAAGGCCTCGGTATGCGGAGTAGTTAGTATTTATAAAAAGGCAAAAGAGGGCGAAGAAAAAATAGAAAGCCAAGCAGAACAAAAGTTATTGAATTTTTCTATGTATTTAGGAAGAGCGTTTCAATGGGCAGATGATTTAGTAGATAAACAGGGCGACAAAGCCTTTGTTAAAAAACAGCTAAAAGAGGATAGTGAAAAAGCCTTGCAATGTTTGCAGGGTTTGTCGGGCGACACACAGTATTTACAGCATTTGATTATGGCAAACCAAACACATTTTCAATAATAATCTAGCCCCCACATTTGCATCCCATTGGGAAGTGGAGCTTCCGCAACTGACTTCGCACAAATCAAAGCCCACCACTTTTTTGTTGTGTTTAGAAAGTGTAGCTAGTAAAAACACAAATTGGTTGTAACTTAATCCTCCGGGGACGGGAGTTCCTGTGTTTGGGCAAAGGCTGGGCTGAAGCCCGTCTACATCTAAAGAAATATAAACATTTTCGCCAAGTTCAGAAATAATTGCTTCGCATTGTTTGGCCCAAGAAGTTCCTTGAAAGCTAGCGGTTTTTAAATCTTCGTCAAAAAATATTTTAATATTTTCTTTTTTTTGAAAATAATCGTATTCTTGTTGGCAAAAATCACGAACGCCCACCGAGCATAGTTTTTCAGGGTTAGTACTTAGCTCCATAACATTATACATAATAGAGGCGTGCGAGTGGGCAAAGCCTTGGTAGTTTTTTCGTAAATCGGCATGGGCATCAATATGCAAAATGCTTAAATTTTTATAGATTTTTAAACAGGCTTTAATAGCTCCAAAAGATACCGAATGATCTCCTCCCAATAGGGCTGGAATTTTTTTGTCTTCTAAGGTTTTAAGGGTGTTGTTGTAAATTGTATTATTCAACTTTTCTGATTCGGAGTTAATTTTTTTTTGTAGTGTAGACAATGAACTGTCTATTGGATTGTCGCCATGTGCCCCGCAAGCTTGCATAATTTTTTGCGCGTCTTTTTGCAAGCTACGACTTAATGTTAAAATCTCGGGGTCGATTTTATGCATATAAACAAAGGGCTTGGGCTCATTTTTTTTAGCAAAATTAAAAAAATCCAATTGCGAGCTGGCTTGAACAATATTCTTGGGGCCTAAGGAGCTTCCCCCTCCATAAGAGGAGGTTACCTCCCACGGAGCCGCCTGCACCACCACCAAAGCGGTTTTGTAAGAGCTAGGTTGTGCAAAAAGGTTTTCTCCAGTGATCATAGTTTTTTATTAAAGACTTTTTGTAAAAAAAAGCAAGAAGCTTGTGCCTTACAGATACTTCCAAAGAAAAAAAACAAGAAGTAGTATAGCGCCTATGCCCAAACTAATGGCATTAAAGTATTTTTCTAAAAATACACCAGCCCTTTTGCCATAAAAGTGCATAAAAATGCCCTGAGGAACAAAACGGCATATGCGACCTACAATGCAAGCGAATAAATAAGGAACAAAGGGAGCTTTAATAGCTCCCGCGGTTAAGGTAAAGACTTTAAAGGGAATGGGAGTAAAAGAGGCTAAAAATAAAGCCAAAAAGCTATGGCTGTGAAATTGTTTAGTAATAATTTGTACTTTTTCTGGGCTAAAAAGATAAGTATAAACCCAGCCCTCTATGTACTGCCAACCCCACAAGCCCAATGCATAGGCTATGATAGCGCCCGTAACGGTGCCTGCAACAACTATCCAAGAATAGGCCCAAGCTTTTTTGGGTTTTAGTACACCCATTCCTATTAAAAGAGGATCAATGGGAAAGGGGAAGATAATGGCCTCTAATATGGATAAAAAAAATAAAATTTCTTTATTGTACTTGTTGCTTAAGTATTTTTTAAATTTTTGATAGTACCAATTTGTTTTATTTAAAGAAGACACAGGCTTGATTTTGCCTATTTTTTAAAGACTTTGCAAACAGTGATTTAGTGTAAGGCGGTATGGCTTGATATTTATGGTTCAAAGTGTAATCTTCTGTTGGTGGGAAGGAAATATTGAGAAGAAAAATAAATAGATAAATGTAAAAGGAAAAGTTATGAAATTACTATTATTACTCGCGCTGGCAAGTGTGATAAGCTGTAACTCTAAATCTACCAATAAAAACAGCGTAACTAAGAAGGAAAAAACCTTTTACATCGCTTTTTCTGCCGAACCCACTACCCTTAACCCTTTTTCTAGTTCTGATACATATTCTAGCCAGGTGCAGGTTTATGTTTTCGATACTTTGTTAGTTCGCAATATTAATAATTATAAATTAAAACCAGGCCTGGCAGAGCGTTATGAAGTTGGGCCAAAAGAAAAGTACTACACTTTTTATTTACGAAAAGGGGTACAGTTTCATGACGGAAAACCCTTAACAGCAGAAGATGTAAAATTTAGCTTTGATGCTATTATGGATGACGCATTTAAGGCGGCCCATCAAAGACCTTATTACGAAAATATAAAATCGGTAAAGGTAATTTCTCCGCTAGTAGTTAGGTTTTATATTAAAAAGCGCTATTTTCAAAATTTAAGCATTATTGCAGGTATGCAAATTGTTTCTAAGCATTTTTACAAAGATCCAAAAAAGAAACTGAATAAAGTGATTTTAGGAAGTGGCCCCTATATTTTAGGAAAGTACGACAAAGGGCGCTCTATTACATTAAAGAAAAATAAAAAGTGGTGGGGACATAAAACAAAATACTTATCGAAAGCTTATAAATTTGATCGCATTTTTATTCGAATTATTCGAGATGAAAATTTACGATTTGAATCTTTAAAAAAAGAAAAAATTGACTTTGTGGGCTTAACTGCAGACCAGTTTGTAAAAAAAACCAAAGGTAAACCTTGGGGAACTAAAGTATTTGCAAAAAAAGTGGCTAATAAATCAGGCAAGGGTTTTGGTTTTGTTGGGTGGAATTTACAAAAGCCAATGTTTAAAAATAAAAAAGTAAGACAAGCTTTAACGCATTTAATGAATCGAGACTTAATGAACAAAAAATTTAAACACGGCATGAGTACTTTGGCCACAGGCCCATGGTACATACAAAGTGATTACGCTTCGCCTCGCGTAAAGCCGTTAGAGTTTTCTTCTAAAAAAGCAGCAAAGTTATTAAAGTCCGCAGGCTGGAAAGATTCTAACAAAGATGGAATTTTAGAAAAAAATATTAATGGAAAATTAACGCCGTTTCGATTTACTTTATTGTTTGCAAGCGCAGCTTCTGAAAAATATTTAACTATATATAAAGAAGACTTAAAAAAAGAAGGGATTGATGTTGTTTTAAAACAAGTGGAGTGGAATTCTTTTGTAAAAGCTTTAGATGAAAAAAAATTCGAAGCCGTTATGTTAGGCTGGTCGGGCAGTATTGAAATAGACCCTAAACAAATATGGCACTCTTCTAGCAGTAAAAATGGTGGCTCTAACTTTATCAGCTATAGCAATAAACAAGTGGATAATCTTATTGAAAAAGGGCGATTAATTTCTGACAGAAAAAAACGCATACGCATTTTTAGAAAAGTTTTTGAGCTAATTGCTAACGATGCCCCTTATGTTTTTTTGTTTAATGATAAATACACTCTATATGGGCATACTGGTCGTATGGATATGAAAAAACCCACTTATAAATATAGTATAGGTACAGATTTTTGGAAAGCAAAAGCAGAGTAAAAAAAAACTTTTTAATTTATGTTTAAATATATTCTTAAGCGCCTTTTAATGATGATCCCTACTTTTATAGGAATCACCTTGGTTTCTTTTTTTATTATTAACGCAGCCCCAGGTGGCCCCGTAGAACAAAGGTTAAAAGAAATTCGTTTTGGAAATACTTCTTCGGGAGGAGAAGCTTCGGCCACCTCCACAAGTAATTCTAATTATGGAGTGTCTGACGAGGTTATTGCGGCTTTAAAAAAACAATATGGTTTTGATAAGCCCGTTCATATTCGTTATTTTATTTGGTTAAAAAATATTCTTACCTTAGATTTTGGAGAAAGTTTTTCTTATGAAGAGCCTGTTATTGATGTAATTATTAGCAAGCTTCCTGTGTCTGTGCAATTTGGAGTAATCTCTTTAATATTAACTTATTTAATTAGTATCCCCCTGGGTATTCGTATGGCAGTAAAAGAAGGCACGGCTTTTGATTTTGCGGCTTCGGGAAGTTTGTTTGTGTTGTATTCTATCCCTTCTGTTATGCTAGGAATTTTGCTTTTAATTTTTTTTGCAGGAGGTTCGTTTTTAGATTGGTTTCCTTTGGGAGGCTTGTACTCTGACCAATATTATAACTTATCGTTTTGGGGAAAAGTACAAGATCGCATTCATCATTTTATTTTACCTTTAATTTGTTACATGATTGGTGGCTTTACGGTTTTATCTTTACTAATGAAAAACTCTTTACTAGGGGAGTTAAAAAAAGATTATGTTAGAACCGCTAGAGCTAAAGGTTTAGACGAACGCAAGGTCATTTATAAACACGCTTTAAGAAATGCATTAATCCCTGTAGTAACGGGTATTGGTGGTTTTATTGGTGTTTTTTTTGCAGGCTCTTTAATTATCGAACAAATATTTAACTTAGATGGAATTGGCCTTTTGGGTTTTAAATCCACCTTAGATAGAGACTATAATGTTATTATGGCGTTATTATTTATTACGAGTTGTGTAACGCTAGTGGGTCGATTAATCAGTGATATTATTTATGTCATAGTAGACCCTCGTATGAACTTTAAATAAAATGTAATTTATCAAAGGACCAGTGTGTTAGAAAAATGGATTAAAAACGAACAGTCATTAAAGCGCTTGCGGCGATTTTTTGCCTCGAAGCGTTCTGTTTTTGGTTTGGCGCTGGTAGCGTTAATGATGTTTATTAGTGTTACCGCAGAGTTTTGGGTAAACAATAAACCCATAGCGTTGATATATAAGGGCAGTGTTTATTTTCCGGTAGTAAAAACCTATCACCCCTCAACCTTTAATCAAAACAAAGCCTTTGTTATGGATTATAGAAAGTTACAAAAACAAAATCCTGATACCAAAATGATTTGGCCACTAATTAAGTGGAACCCTTTTGAAACGGATAAAGCGTTAAAGGGCTATCCCGCATCACCCAGCTCTTCGCATTGGATGGGCTCTGATGATAGGGGTCGAGATGTGCTTGCGCGATTAGTTTATGGCCTTCGTTATAGTTTGGGGTTTGCTTTGTTGGTGTGGGTGACTAGCTACATAGTTGGTGTTTTTTTAGGTGCACTTATGGGTTTTTTTGGAAGTTGGGTGGATTTAATTGGGCAAAGGTTTGTAGAAATTATAGAATCCTTACCAGGGTTATTTTTATTAATTATTATGGTGTCTATTTTTGGAGCAAGCTTTCCTTTGTTAGTAGGATTTTTTGTATTTTTTGGTTGGATGGGCATTTCTATTTACATGAGAGCCGAGTTTTTAAAATTACGAAACCGCGAATTTGTAGAAAGTTCTCGCGCTATGGGGGGAGGTACTTTTCGCTTAATGTTTACCCATATTTTGCCCAATGCTTTAGTGCCAATTATTACTTTTTCCCCTTTTGTTATTGCAGGAAGTATTGCGGGACTTGCTACTTTAGATTATTTGGGTTTTGGATTACCAGCCCCCACTCCTAGTTGGGGCGAACTTTTACGCCAAGGAAAAGAGCAATTTACCGTAGCTTGGTGGTTAGCCATTTACCCTTCTTTGGCCATGTTTATTTCTATCATGGCTTTTAATTTTATTGGCGAGGGCGTAAGAGACGCCTTTGATTCTAAAAAAGTCATTTAGGGACAGGGTCTCTCTTCAAATACTTTTATAGGTTGTAAAAACTGCTATACCCAGTTTAAAATGTTTGTATGAGTGTGCAAAAATATATTTTAGCTATTGACCAAGGTACAACAGGAACTACTGTGGCCTTAGTTAATCATAAAGGCAGTATTGTTGCGCAAGCCAATAAAGAATTTTTACAAATTTTTCCTAAACCCGGCTGGGTAGAGCATAGGCCCGAAGAGATTTGGCTAAGTGTTGTTTGGGGAGTAAAGCAAGTTTTAAAAAAGTCAGGCGTTTTAGCAAGTAATATTGTGTCCATTGGCATTACTAACCAAAGAGAAACGGTGGTGGCCTTTGATGGGAAAACTGGAAAGTCGTTAAGCAATGCCATTGTTTGGCAATGTCGAAGAACAGAAAAATTTTGCAAGCAGCTAAAAAAGAAAAATTTAGAATCACTAATTTATAAAAAAACAGGCCTTCCTATAGACCCGTATTTTTCGGCCTCTAAAATGCACTGGCTTTTAAAAAACTCCTCTAAAATAAAAAATAATAAACATTTAAAAATAGGCACAATAGATGCTTTTTTAATTTACAAATTAACTGGTGGTGCAAGTTTTAAAACCGATGTGTCCAACGCCTCAAGAACACAGTTAATGAACATTGATACTTTAAAGTGGGATAAAGAGTTATTAAAAGTATTTAAAGTTTCCAAAAAAACTTTACCACAAATCATCGAAAGCACAGGTTTGTTTGGGGTCACGAAGGGTTTAAAAATATTACCTAAAGGTATTCCGATTACGGGAGTGGCAGGCGATCAACAGGCTGCCCTTTTTGGACAAGGTGCTTTTTTAAAAGGCGAAGCAAAATGCACTTACGGCACAGGAAGTTTTATTTTATTAAATACAGGAAATAAAAAAGTTCGCTCTAAAAATAAATTACTAACCACTGTGGCTTGGCAGTTTAAGGGTGAAAAAAAAGCCGTGTACGCCTTAGAGGGAGGGGCCTTTATTTGTGGAGCCAGTGTTCAGTGGTTAAAAGACAAATTACAATTTTTTAATAGTAGCGAAAAAATAGAAGCTTTGGCCAAAAAAGCAAAAAGCGCTGATGGCGTGGTTTTTATTCCAGCCTTTAATGGTTTAAGTGCTCCATATTGGCAGCCCAATGTAAGGGGAATGTTTTTAGGTTTAACCAGAGGAACTAGCCAAGGCAATATGGCTTACGCCTGTCTAGAAGCTTTGGCCCTACAAAATGTGGATATATTAAAAGCCATGGAAGAAGACTTGGGTTTATCGTTAAAGTTTTTACAAGTAGATGGAGGGGCTAGTAAAAATAATTTACTACTACAAATGCAAAGCAATTATTTAAATAAAAAAATTATTCGTTTAAAAAATGTAGAAAGCACTATTAAGGGAGCAGCCTTTTTATCAGGCCTAGGCTCGGGTTACTGGAACAATTTGTCAGAAATTAAAAAGTTTTGTAAACCAGACAAGGTATTTGTAAACAAAATGACCAGTTCTGCAAGAAAGGCCACTTTAGGCCGTTGGAAAAAGGCGATTAAGTGTGCTAGAATTTACCATGGAAATTAAAAATCGATTAAAAAAAACTAAGCAATTAATGGAAGAAAATTCTTGCTTAGTTGTGGGCTCTGCTAAAAATCATATTCGCAATAAAGATGTTGCACACCCCTTTAGACAAGATAGTTGTTTTTATTACTTAACGCAATTTGAAGAAGAGCATTCTATTTTTGTGTTTAGACCTGGCCAAGTTCCAGAAAGCGTTTTATTTTTACAGAAAAAAAACCCTGTTAAAGAACTTTGGGAGGGGGAGCTTTACGGAATACAAAAAGCCAAACAAGAAGGTTTAGCCGAAGAAGTTTACGATATAGAAGATTTTTTTAAAATAATGCCTTCTTTGTTAAGTACCTCTAAAAAAATGTATTATAGTTTTGGAAAAAATACAGAGATAGATGAAAAAATAAAAACCCTTCGCGGAAAAATTGGTCATACAAAAAAGGGGCAAGCGGTTCAAGACCTTTTGGATGCAAGAATTTTATTTAACCAATTGCGTGCTGTAAAATCAGAAACAGAAATTAGTTATTTACAAAAAGCGGCCGACATTAGCGCCTTTGGCCATATTGCCATTATGAAAGCCTGTAAGCCAGAAATAAATGAGCGAGAGCTATATGGTGTTTTTTTAAACACAATTATGAAGCATGGTTCTGACCGAGAAGCTTATGGGGCAATTGTTGCTGGTGGAAGCAATGCCACTTGTTTGCATTATACTTTAAACAATAGTGTTTGCAAAAATGGAGAGCTATTAACTGTGGACGCGGGGGCAGAGTATAACTATTACGCAGGTGATGTTACTCGAGTAATGCCTATTAATGGAAAGTTTAGCAACATTCAAAAAGAGGTTTATGGCGAACTTTTAAAAATTCAAAAAGAATTAATTAGCTTTGCAAAAATTAATAAATCTTTAAAAGAGATGCAAGATTACTCGGTGGATAAATTAATCGACTTAATGAAAAACTTGAAATTACTTAAACAAGAAAAATCAGAAATCACAGAAAAACAATTATACAAAAAATATTATCCTCATGGAGTTAGCCATTGGTTAGGAAGTGATGTTCACGATGACGGCCCCGAAGCTTTACACAAGTTTCAAAAAAATATGTGCATCACTGTGGAGCCGGGAATATATATTCCGCTTAATGACGAATCAGCCCCTAAAGAATTAAGAGGCATGGGCTTAAGAATTGAAGACGATGTGGTTATTACCGAGGGAAAAGCTTTAGTGTTAAGTGCTAAAGCCCCTAAAGAAATAGCAGAGATTGAAGCTTTAATGCAAAAATAAATTTTTAAACCAAGGTTTAAGAATTCAACTTTAATATATTTAATAGCGTTTGGTTAAAATGCAAAGCTTGTTGAAAGTGAGTATTATGGCTAGCATTCTTAATTTCTTGCAAGTTAACAGAAGAAATTATTTTTTTTAAATTTAAGCCAATAGCTTTATACTTAGTGTCCGTGTCACCATAAATATAAAAAACAGGGCAGTGCAGTTTTTTTAAAACATCTAAATAAGAATTTACAGTGCTAGAGCTATAAGCCTGCAAGGCTTCGTGCAAATGCTTAACATTTTGTTGCATGCGCGTTTTTAATAATAAAGAAAAATTTTTATTTTGATCTAAGCCTTTAAATAAATTTAAATTATACCAATTTAATAAAAAAGATTTAAAATTTTTGTGCAACAAATCGTCTTTGCTTTCGCTACCGATTTTTTCTTCTTTTTTAAAGTTATCTGTTAAACTTAATAAAGGTTTTAGCAAAAAGCAGTCTTCCTTCTTTTTTAAGTTTTGCGCCTCTTTGTTTTCCCAATGCGTAAAGCTAGATTCTAAAATTAAAGTTTCTGTACGAGGGTTTAAGTTTGCAAGTTCCGTGGCCAATCGTCCTCCCATAGAATAACCTAGGTAGTGACAATCTAAAGCCTCTTCTTTTTTTTGAATTTCTAAAACTTGCTGGGCTAATTTGGACAAGGAGTTATTAGAGCTATTAACGAGGTTTTGAATTTTGCTAAAATCGCCTGTGGAAATATTATTTTTTAAAGAATTAGACACTTCTTGAGTATGCCCCGGAAGTAAAATAGAAATAATTTTTAAAGGCCCTGACAATTGTGCTAGTAAAAAGTTAACTAAAGGGTTCCAGTCTAAGGTTGAGCCCATAAACCCGTGTAGTAAAACTAAATTTTTTGTTTTATCTGCAAAAGAGTTAGCAGAGCTTTCAGAGTTAGAAAAATTAGCAGAGCTTTCATAGACTTGGTAGTAAATATCTTTACCTCGCACCAAAACCACCCATCACCCCAACCAAAACCACCCCTTAGCCTTTGCAATAGAAAGCAATTTTGCTTCCGATTCAAGATTTTCTTCAGTAGTATCCTCCAAAGTCGCTTTCGAAATCGCCAAAGAAACGGCGCTAGCATTTTCTAGTAAAGCCAAATCGCCCATGCTATTTCCCGAAGCCAACAAAGGTTTAACTCCGTTAGTGTGTTTTAATAACTCCACTAACTTTTGATCTCCCCAAGTGATTTCTCCAGATTGAATGTCGGTAATAATTCCGTCATGAACTTCTGTTTTTACTCCAATGCATTGTTCGGGCGGAATATTTAAAAGTGCAGCAGCCACCTCCACAACCCATTTTACAGAAGCGGTAACTATAAAAACTTTTACTTTTTTTTCTTGTAAATAATTAATTAATTCTACTTGTTCGGGAATAAAGGGTATGGGTGCAATGCTTGCCACATAGTCTTTAACCCATTGTTGTAGCGTTGCAAGAGGAACGCCTTTATTAAGTTGGGCTAGCCACAAAAGCGCTTTGTGGCGGGTTTCTAAGTTTTCATATTCCTCTTGATGCTTTGCTTTAGCACCTTCGGTTAAAGTGGGTAGTAAATTTTGCTGAACTTGGTAGTGAAAAAAGCCAAAGCCCACATCAACAGACCAAACCGTTCCGTCGGCATCAAAAACGGCAACAGGGTCTTGTGCTTTGGTTAAGGCAGTGTCTATTTTTTTTTTAATATCTGATAAATTAAATTGAGGCATTTTATAAAATCCTTTAAGGTTTATATATATGTCCTTTACTTTAAAAATACAAACCTTAGAAAAAAAATATAAGCTAAATTTGGAAAGCTTTAATTTTGCCCGCCGACAGCTAAATAGAGAGCTATTGACCACAGAAGAGTTTGATATTGTGGTGGTTGGGGGAGGGATTGTTGGCACAGCCTTTGTTAATCAGGCCAGCCACGCAGGTTTAAAGGTGGCCCTTTTAGAGGCTTCACACTTTGGGTCAGGCACCAGCTCTAGAACTAGTAAATTAATTCATGGAGGTTTGCGTTACTTAGAGCAATGGGATTTTAAGTTGGTTTTTGAATCTTTAAAAGAGCGAAGTTGGTTACTAAAGCATAATGGACATTTGGTAAAAAAGTTGCCGTTTGTTTTTCCAATATATAAAGGCGATCGAATTCCTAAGTGGAAAATGTCTTTGGGGTTTTGGTTGTATGATTGTTTGTCTTTGTTTAAGGGAGGAAAACATACTTTTTTAAATACAAAAGCAATTTTAAAAAAATACCCGCACTTAAAAGCAGAAAATCTACAAGGTGCGTTTTTATATACAGATGCACAAATGAATGATGTAGCAGTAACTCGGGCTAATTTATTAAGCTCCCATAAGCAGGGAGCCGTTTTAAGTAATTATTCTGAGGTAATAAAAATCGAAACTGTAGCCAGTGCAGAACAGACCACCAAAACTAACGCAGAACAACCCACCAACGCTAACGCAGAACAGTCCACCAAAACTAACGCGTCAAAAAACCCTTCTCAAGCAGTAAATAAAATACAAGTGTATGATAAATTGCTAAATCAAAACTTTTCCATCACGGCCAAGCATGTACTTTTAAGCCTAGGCCCTTGGACAGACATTGTAGGAAAAAAATTATTTTCTAACTGGAAGCCTTTTTTAAGTTTAAGCCAAGGCTCTCATGTGTATATAAAAAAAGAGCGGCTTTTTTGTGAAGAAGCCATAGTTATAAACTCCAACAAAGACGGGCGCATTATTTTTGTAATTCCCAGCGGAGAATATACTTTAGTGGGAACAACAGAGACGCCTTTTTACAAAGACCCTAGTTTGGCAAAAACAGAAGAAGAAGATATTCAATATTTGTTAAGCGAAGTTAATGCCTTTTTTCCTAATAAAAATTTACAAAAAAAAGATTGCGTGTCTTATTTTTCGGGAGTTCGCCCCCTGGTTGCAACTACCAATAAATCCAATGGAGTTAAAAGTCGAGAACATTGGATTGGTTTAGTTGCACAGCATGTAAGCATGGTTGTTGGAGGCAAGTTTACCACTCATAGAAAAATGTCAAAAGACATTATAAATCATATTTACAAAGCCAATAAAAGCATAAAAAAAACCTCTCAAAAAAAGCTAGACACTTTACCTAATCTTGAGTCACCCAAGGATGTAATTAGTGCAGCCGCGGATGCTATAGAAAAAGGAATGTGTTTTTATCTGTCCGATTTTTTTCAATACCACACGACCTTAGATATGCGACAAAAATTAACAACAAAGGTGTTGTGCAAAGTGGAAGCCTTGTTTGCTCATAAATACTTTTGGACTAGCGAAGAATTAGAAAAACAAAAACAGTCTTTAGCAAAATACTTTAAAGACTGTGGAATAAAATTACATTAAGGGCTTACTTGCAATAAAAGATTTACGGTAAGGGTAAGCTAATATTCATTCGTAACATTTTATGAGAATTGTTAGCACTAGAGACAGTTACAGAATTACGTTTGTTAAACTTTCTCCATAAATATTCTATATTAATATTAATAAAGGGAGTTCCTGTAAAGGCTAGGCTTAACTTATAACTTTTTCCAGAAAAAGGAATAGTTTTAAATTGAAATTTATGGCTTAGACCGAAAGCAGCCAGTAATCGAATTCCTGGAAGTCCAAGGCCTGCAAATACAAAACTATCTTGTGGCGAAATCGCTTCTTTTTTCCATTGCGATTTAGATAAAGAGTGTTCTAGGCCTCCCACAAAGTTTAAAAAATTATAACCAACTCGAGCTCCAAAAAACATTCCGTCAATACGGTTATCTAATAAACCGGAAGAAGAATCTATTGGCCCTGTGGGTATTGGCGTTAAGATTGCAAGCCCCGCCTCATAGCCTAAATAAGGTTCTATAAACCAACCTGCAAAGCTTTGGTTAACTAAAGCTACATTAACAGTGGCAAATACAAAAACAGCAAATAGATTTTTTTTAAACATGAGAGCCTTTGGTTTTTATTTTTTACTGTAAGGCAGTGCATAAAATTTATAGCCTTTTCCCTACAAGAGTGCTACAAGTTTATTGCTATATTCGTTTAAAGTCAAAACGAAAGCATTTAGAAATAACAAAAACAGGAGAATAAGACCTATGTCTATAAAAACAGCAATCCACCTTGTAGAATCTGTTTATGAACAAGCCAATAAAAAAATAACTTTAGCTAAAAAAACTTTAAACCGCCCTTTTACCTATGCAGAAAAAATTCTTTTTGGACATATGGCCAATGTTGACGAGCCTTCTTTGCGCTCTGTAAAACGAGGAGAAAGTTTTGTGTTTTTAAACCCCGATCGTGTGGCCATGCAAGATGCTACGGCGCAAATGGCTATGTTGCAATTTATGTTAGCTAAAAAAGAAGAGGCCGCAGTACCTGTAAGCATTCATTGTGACCATTTAATTAGAGCAGAAGAAGGGGAGTCAAAAGATATGCTTGTGACTTTTCAAGAAAATAAAGAGGTGTATGACTTTTTATCCGCATCGGCTTCGCAATATAATATTGATTTTTGGAAACCAGGGGCGGGGATTATTCACCAAGTGGTTTTAGAAAACTACGCTTTTCCTGGTGGCTTAATGATTGGAACCGATTCGCACACTCCCAATGCGGGAGGTTTAGGTATGCTAGCCGTAGGTGTTGGGGGCGCTGATGCTGTGGATGTAATGGCAGACTTAGATTGGGAAATAAAAGCCCCTCGCTTACTAGGAGTAAAGTTAACAGGAAAACTACAACCATGGAGCTCGGCCAAAGATGTTATTTTAAAACTATGTGGCTTACTAACTGTTAAAGGTGGAACAAACAAAATTATAGAATATTTTGGAGACGGTTGCGAGTCGATTAGTTGTACGGGCAAAGCTACCATTACTAATATGGGTGCAGAGCTAGGGGCCACTTGCTCGGTTTTTCCTTTCGATAAACGAATGGCTACTTATTTACGAACCACAGAGCGGGGTGACTTGGCTAGTTTAGCAGAAGAGCATGCCACTTTATTGCAAGCCGACAAAGAGGTTCAAAAAAATCCAGAAAAATATTTTGACGAGGTGGTAGAAATTAATTTATCCGAATTGGAACCCTATATTGTGGGGCCTCATAGTCCAGATAAGGCCAGACCTTTAAGTGAATTAAAAAAAGAAATTGCCGACAACCAATGGCCAGAAAAATTATCTGTAGCCTTAATTGGTTCTTGCACCAATTCTTCTTATGAAGATTTGGGTCGAGCCACGCACTTGGCTAAACAAGCTTTGGCTGCGGGTTTAAAAATGAAGTCAGGGTTTTTTATTTCTCCAGGGTCTTCACAAATAAAAAAAACCATTTCTCGAGATGGTCAGTTAAAAGTTTTAGAAGAGGTGGGCGCTGTGGTTTTATCCAACGCTTGCGGGCCTTGCATTGGCCAGTGGAATCGAAAAGATATTGAACCAGGAAAAGTAAATGCCATTGTTAGTAGTTTTAATCGTAACTTTAAGTCGCGAAATGACGGCAATCCCGAAACGCTTTCTTTTATTGCCGGCCCCGAAATGGTAATGGCCATGGGCTTGTCTGGTCGTTTAGATTTTGACCCTCAAAGAGACAGCATTACCAAAGATAACGGAGAAGAATTTAAATTTGTTGCCCCTCAAGCCGAAGAGTTGCCTGCAGATGGTTTTGTTGTAGACATGCAATCGTTTCAAAAGCCCAGTGGAAAAAAAGAAAAGGTGGCGGTTAACGCAAAGTCGACGCGCTTGCAATTACTAACTCCATTTTTTGAAAGAAAGCCTGTGGAGTATCAAAACATTAAAGTTTTATGTAAGGTTAAGGGAAAGTGCACCACAGATCATATTAGCCCCGCAGGGCCATGGTTAAAATTTAGAGGACACTTAGATAACATTTCTGACAACTTGTTAATTGGGGCTAATAATGTGTACACCTCTGCCCCGGGGAAAGGAAATAATTTATTAAATGGACAAGAGTCTCTTCCCCTTCCACAAATTGCTAGATTTTACAAAACCAACAATCAACCTTGGGTAGTTATTGGCGATGAAAATTATGGAGAGGGAAGTAGTAGAGAACATGCAGCCATGACACCTCGTCATTTAGGAGCGGTGGCTGTTATTGCAAAAAGTTTTGCTAGAATTCATGAAACCAATTTAAAAAAACAGGGAGTGTTGCCTTTTACTTTTTTAAACCTTGAGGATTATAATAAAATTCAAGAAAAAGACACCATGTGTATTAAAAATATTGCTGAGTTAGCAGAGGGAAAAAACATGGTTTTATCCATTACTCACGAAGATGATACTAAAAACGAGGTGGAATTAGTACACTCTTTAAACACAGAACAAATTAAATGGTTTTGGGCAGGTTCGGCTTTAAACTATTTGCGTAAATAATTAAAAAACCTTGCATAGCCTATAGGCTAGAACTGTAAAATTATTATTTAGCTTTTGCTTACTTGTGCCGTTAGCTTGGTATGAGTAACAAAAGTAATATTATCAATTTTTCAGAAAAAATAAAAAAAACAGACAGCACTTTTAGCGAACCTTCTTCAAAAACGAAAGCAAGCGCTACTTCGAAAGAAGCAGAAAATAAAGAAGTAAAAAACATAGTTAACTTTCCGGGTTCTAAAACTACCAGCATTAAAAAAGCTTTGGACGCCGATCAAAAATTTAAAGCGGTTTTAGGCGGTCGTGTTATTTCTACCTTATTGGGAATGATTGTACTAACTGTTGGAGTGCAATCACTATGGTTATCTACTAACGACTCTAAAAAGGAAGGCCGCGGTTTGGCTAGTAGCATTGGTCGCAGTTTAGCTAGCATGGAAGCCTATTTAAGTGGATCAAAGCGAGGAGTGGCCAGTGTGGCAAAGCAGCCAAGCCAGTTAGAGGGTTTTATTTTTGGATCCCTGCGTGGCCGTTACACTGTAGAAACAGAAGGTTTATTTATTAAAGCGATTTCCTCTAATGGAAAGTTTATCCAAATTGCTAGCGCAGCTCGATTTGTAAAAAAGCACAAAGGATTATGGGCAGTACAATTTACAACCTTAAAACTGGCTCGATTTAACAAAAAGGGAAAAGTTTATATTTTGTTTAAAGGGGAAGAGGCTGTAGGTAGGGCTATTGTTAGTGTAGACAGGCAAGGGAACTTGCAGTCTTTAGAATTTAAAAAAAATCTTTAAGAAAGTTTAAGAAGGCCAACAAAAAAAATTCTCTTTTGTTGATTAAGTCTACAAAATGTACTAAAAGCTTTAGCTATGAGTGCATTTTTAAAATCAGAGTATAAAAAAGCCAATATTAATATTCCAGAAGTTCATTTTGTTTTGGGCTCAGGTTATGGGCAAGCCCTTAATAGCTTAAAGCAAGATCAGCGTTTTTCTGAGGTGTGGAAAGAAAAGCTGGTACTAAACTTTGCAGAAGTTCCTGGTTTATGTGCTACTTCTGTGGAGGGGCATGGCGGAGCTTATTATTATTTTGAAAATCAAAAAACCAAAGCGACTATTTGCATACAAGTGGGAAGGTTGCATGGCTATGAAGGTTTAGACTCTAAGCTAGTGGTTAAAACCGTTACCGAGCCAGCAATGGCAGGAACAAAAAAGTTTATTTTAACTAATGCGGCTGGCGGTTTAACAGAAAAATTTTCTGTAGGATCGGTAATGGTAATAAATGACCATGTTAATTTAACAGGAAAAAACCCTTTGCACGGCCCTAACCCAACAGATGAAAACAATGTAGCCTTAGGCCCTCGATTTTTAGATTTAAGTTCTTGTTATGACAAAGCTCTTACAAAAGCCGTAAAAAATTCTCTTAAAAAAGAAGACTTAGAGGTTAATGAAGGGGTGTATTTAGGCCTAAGCGGACCAAGTTTTGAAACTCCTGCAGAAGTGAGGCTGTTTGCCTCTTGGAATTTGCAAGCTGTGGGAATGTCTACCGTTTGGGAAAGCATAGCCCTAAATCATTTAGGGGCTACTGTGGCGGGGGTATCCTTAATTAGCAATATGGCTTGTGGTTTAGGAGACCAAAAAGCTTTAGAGCATAATTTAGTAATAGAAGCCTCTAAGCAATCGGCACATAAAATTTTAAATGCATTAGTAAACTTAGTGTAACCGACTTTAATAGTTGTATGGGGAAGCTTTATGTCTAGCGTTGTTCATTCAGTTGTTCATTCAAAGGAAAAAGATTTTTCTTTAGTAAAGTATTTAGTCTGCTCTAGGTTTTTATCTATGAAGCAGGGTAAAGCTTTTATCGAACGAGATAAAGTTATTGAAGTGGCTCAAGAAAAAATTAAAGCCATTTATTCTTTAAAAGAATTTGAAACTATTAAAAGCAAAAAAGATTTTTTAGAAAAAAGTGTTATTTATTTAAACCACCATGTGGTAATGCCAGGCTTAATTAACACCCATACGCATTTAGCTATGTCTTTATTTAGAGGCTTAGCTAACGATCTTTCTTTTCAAGATTGGTTGTTTAAAAATATTTTACCTTTAGAAGAAAAAATGGTCGACCCTCCCTTTGTAAACCTTGGAGTAGAGTTGGCTTTGTTAGAATTAATTCAAAATGGAACAACCACCGCTTGCGATATGTACTTTCATCAAAGCGAAGCGGCAAAAGTTTTTGACAAAATGGGTTTGCGCGCTTTTTTAGGAGAAGCCATTAATGATGGAAGAGAAGGTTGGGTAGAAAGAGTGGAGAGTTTACAAAACATATATAAAAACAACAACCGCATTACTGTTTGTTTAGCTCCTCATGCACCCTACACTTGTGGTGATGATTTATTAGAAGAGGTGTCGGGTTATTCTAAGTTACATAATACGCCTGTGTTTATTCATGTGTCGGAAACCGAGCAAGAAGTTGCAGAGTCTAAAAAAAAATACGGACAGACTCCTGTGGAGAGACTAGATCACTTAGGTCTAACTGGAAAAAACGCGGTATTTGTTCACTGTGTGCATTTGTCTGAAAAAGATATTCAAATTTTAAAAAATACAAAAACAGCAGTATCGCATAACCCCGAATCAAATATGAAGTTGGGGTCGGGAAGAGCGCCATTGGCACAATTATTAGAAGCCAATATTGCTGTGGGGTTAGGTACTGACGGTGCAGCTAGTAATAATAACTTAAATCTGTGGGGAGAGGTGGACACTGCAGCTAAGTTACACAAATTGCAAGATGTAGAAAATTTAAGTGTAAGCTCAGAGGCCTTACTAAATATGATGACCTATGGCGCGGCCCAAGCCATTGGGCAAGAAAATAATTTAGGAAGTTTAGAGCCTGGTAAGTTTGCAGACATTATTGCTTTAGATATTAACTATCCTCACCTAAGACCTTTAGAAGATTTAATTAGTCACCTAGTGTATTCTGCCTCTGGCTTAGAGGTGGATTTTGTAATGTGTGGAGCAAAGGTTATTAAATTTAAAAACAATATTTTAAATGTAAATGTAAGCCAAATTTTGGACCAAGCCGAACAGATGCGGCTAAAAATTAAACAGGCCCATAATAGTATTAACTAGTTTAGCGTTTGCGAGCTAAGGCCCAAGCTATGTAAGTGAGGTGTGTGAAAATTCCACTCCATACCTACTTTTTTTCCGCCATTTAATACCGCATTATAAACTTGGTTTAAAAACAAAAAGTCTTCCGAGTTTCCAGAATTGCGAAGACTAGCTTCGAAGGCTTCAAGGATGTTTAATAAATCTATGCTCGACACCACTTCTGGCAAGGAGTTTTTATTTAGTAATAAACTTTTTACTGGAGAGAAGCCAATTAAATCACTAGTTAATATACATTTAGTATTGTTAATAAAGTTTAATTGGATATAACTTTCTTTTCGTGCATCTTTAGAAAAAGAAATATAGTCAATGTGATGGAAAAAAATTTTTAAAAAGCTTTTGTCCTCTAACTGCTCTATTATAATATAATCGTTAGTACTTTTCTTTATTTGTAAGCCTGACGCCTTATTAATAAAACTGAGTAGCGTACTTTTATTTTCTAGGCTGAATGTTTGTGCTTTCATATACTGTTTCCTTATTGTTCCTATGAAAGCTATCGACATTTAGGCCTCTCTCTTAAGCTTTAGTTTCAAAACAATACAAAGAACTATGTAAAATATTTTAACAACAGGCAGGTGTATAATTGTTATACAGAAATTTCAAAAAAACATGACTAAGGCTAGTGTCTATTTTTTTAATTGTAGCCGATGACCTGGTTAGTATGAAAACACCTTTAATACTATTAGTATGCAGCTTCTTTTTAAGCTCTTGTTTAGAGGGAATATTTTTGTCCCCCGAAGAAGGTTGTAACTTTTCTCAATACAAAGGGCAGCGAGTGGCATGGAATAACTTGCCTATAAACTTGTTTATGGATGACGGGACTAATGAACTGCAGCGAAAGGCTGTAACCGAGGCAGTAGACGCTATTCATAAACAGCACAATAAAATATTTTTTAATATAGTAATGGGAGTTACGCCCTCTTTAAAATGGCAAAAAGCCTGGGGAAATAGTGCAACCATAGAACAAGATGGAAAGTCTGGTATTTATTGGATTAGCACTACATGGCCTAAACAATTTCATAGTAAACAAGCTATAACTCGTACTCGCTGGAGAGGGGCATCGATTATAGAGGCAGATGTTATAATTAATGCCTCGGCTTATGACTTTTTTTTAAAAGTGGCTAAACCATCGGGTGTGGATTTAAAGTCTTTATATATTCACGAGTTATTACATGTTGTGGGCTTAAAACACATAAAAGAAGACCCTGAAAGCGTGATGAACCCCGTTTTACCCTATGGCGCCCAGCCACAAAGACGCCAACTGTCTAGTATAGATAAGGCCTCTTTAGACTGTGAGTACAAATAAGAGACACTTTTTTGGCACAAAACTTGATATATAAATTGTAAGATTATTTAAGTTTTATAATCTTATAATTAATACTAAGCTAGGCTTGCTAGGAGTTATAGTGTCTAAGTTGTCGTTAGTAGTATCACAAGAAAGGGTTTTAAATTTTTCTGAAGAAGAAAAATTTTTAAGCATTTCTTCAGCGCGCAAGCCAAGTTTAGACTTTGCATCCAAGCCCATTAACCTTCATGCCTGCTCTGTGGACGAATTACTTTTTACATTGCAAAACTCTTTGGTTCAGTTAAAAACGGCGCAATCGCAAGTCAGCTTTTTAGCAGACGAATTACTAACTTTAACAAAAAAATATTAATAGTTTAACAACAGAGTTTTGTTGTTAATGACTGTCTTCTCGTTCTATTTCTTCCACATTAATTTGCTCACCATTTTGGTATCGCTGTACTAGATTTTGGTCTCGAGTGGGAAAAGAAAGCAACAAAGTGTGTGATTGAGCTTGCGAGTCTTCTAAGGTTACCGCGATATACCAAAATTTTTTCTCCACACTGTCTAGGGAGTAATCTTTAATAAAGCTAACTAAAATGTCTTGTTCGCCACTCATAGAGCGCCAAACTTCTGTGGGCTCTTCTATGCTGGCTTCTCTGTATTTGGAGTAGTCTTGAAATTGTGAGGGCGAAATGTCTTCGCTAGTTCTAAGGCTTAACATGGCATCATACAAGCCCACAGCAAGGGGAAGGTCTTGAAACAAAGCATCTCCATCGATAGCTGCTTCTTGGTGTTTTAATTTTTTTGCCATGCTTTTTTAGTTTAGAACTTCTTTTGTCTTATGGGAAGAAAAAAGTTTTGCTTTTAACGAGCTTTCTCCTTAATATAGTTTTATAATTTAAAGGAGACACTTATGATAAAATATATATTTTTAACTATTATTGCAATGACACAATTATCTTGTGGAGGTGGTTCTGGTGGAGGTTCTTTTGGCGAGCGTGGAAAACGATCTTCTGTAGATTTATCTTCCTTTCCTGGCAGGGTTAGTTATTCACGATCTTCTGCGATAGATTTTTTATGGCCAGCAGGTCCAAGAAATCCGGGTAATAATCTTACGGATATATTTTTTAAGGGAAGCCTAAGTTACTCTGGTCGTAATATTACAGGAGGGTCCCTTCAAATTGCATTCGAGGACCAGTTTCAAACTACCGAAAGAGGCGTATTTGCCCCTACTTTTAGGCACTATAATCCGGGCAGCACTCTAAGAAAGTACGGTAGGCCTTATGTAGAACTAGATAATAATGGCTGTGTTAGGCGCTTTGCAGCCTATTTGCAAGATAACTTTGGTACGATTATTATCAGCGGACAGTCTGGGAACTGGAATAATGGAAGGGGGCTAGGCGGGATTATAAATTTTGAAACTAAAAATGGGCTTTATAAGCCATTAGGAGATTTTATAATACCTTATGAAGATTTATTTTCAAGATGCACTAACTAGTAGAAAAGGGTCGTTATGAATATTTCTATTATTGGCGCTGGGCAAATGGGCTCGGGCATTGCTCAAGTTTTAGCACAAAAAAATCACAGCGTTACTTTAATAGACCAAAGTTCTAAAATTTTAGAGACAGCAGTAAATAGTATTTCCACTAGCTGTGACCGGTTAATTAAAAAAGAAAAAATTTCTTTAAAAGAGAAAGAAAATATTTTGTCTTTAATCACTTGTGCGCAAGATTTAAAATCAGCAAAAAATAGCGATTTTGTTATCGAAGCCGTTAGCGAAAACATTGCTTTAAAATTAAAAATTTTTAAAGAGCTAGATGCTATTTGTAAACCAGAAGCCATTTTATGCTCTAACACTTCTTCTATTTCTATTACTAAAATTGCAGGGCATACCAATAGACCAGACAAAGTTATGGGTATGCATTTTATGAACCCCGTTCCCATTATGAAGTTGGTAGAGGGCATTAAAGCCTTGCAAACCTCTCAAGACACTTTTTTAAAAGTAAAGCAACTAGCAGAAAGCTTAGAAAAAGTTTTTGTAAAATCAAGCAAAGACATGCCAGGGTTTATTATCAATCGCATTTTAATGCCAATGATTAACGAAGCCGTTTTTGTCCTTCACGAAGGGGTGGCTAGCGTGGAAGATATTGATTTAGGAATGAAATTAGGAACGAATCAACCCATGGGGCCGTTGGCTTTAGCCGATTTTATTGGGTTAGATACCTGCTTGGCGATTATGGAAGTTTTAGACACAGGTTTAGGGGGAGGAAAATATACTCCTTGTCCCTTATTAGTAAAGTATGTGGAGGCGGGTTGGTTAGGAAGAAAGTCAGGAAAAGGCTTTTATTCTTATTAAGCCGAGGTACCTGCATGTCCACAGTAGGGGCAAAATTTCCAATCTTGTTCAATTTCGCTAGAGCATTGAACGCAAAACTCATCACTATCATCATGCCAGTGATCTTTTTTGTGAACTAAAATTTGTCCAATAATAACAAGTACAGGGATAGTGGTTGCAATTTGCTTTACTAAAAATATGGTAGAGTCTTCTTTCCAAGCAGTATAAGTTAGTACCCCAAACCCCACGGCCAGTAATATGTGATACACCATGGATAAATCTCTTACTTCTTTATGTATGTGGATTTTCCATATTTGAAACCAATAGCTACAAGAAAGAATTACTATTGCAATCCATGAAATAACGGTAGTGGCATCAAAGCTAGTTACATTCATTATTATTATAGTACCTTAAAAATAGTCACTGTAAACAAAAAAAAAGGACTGTAAATTTACAGTCCTTTGATTTAAAAATTGCCAGCGTGTTTGTTTCGTTAAAAAAATATATTTATCTTTTTTTACGAGTAGTACGCTTTTTAGTAACTTTTTTTCTTTTAGTAACTTTCTTCTTTTTAGCAACTTTTTTTCTTTTAGTTACTTTCTTCTTTTTCTTAGTTACTTTCTTCTTTTTAGCAACTTTTCTTTTAGTTACTTTCTTCTTTTTCTTAGTAACTTTCTTCTTTTTAGCAACTTTTTTTCTTTTAGTTACTTTCTTCTTTCTTTTAGTTACTTTCTTCTTTTTAGTAACTTTTTTTCTTTTAGTAACTTTTTTTCTTTTAGTTACTTTCTTTTTAGCAACCTTTCTTTTAGTTACTTTCTTTTTAGCAACTTTTCTTTTAGTTGCTTTTTTTCTTACAACTTTTCTTTTAGTTGTTTTCTTTTTTACTGCCATAACATCCTCCCAGGAGTTTTTTTTAAATTGCATTCGTGCTGGCTTATTTTTTATTCTGAAACCTATAACACTAATCGTCAATAAAAAAATAAACTTTAGTGTAGTTGGATATATTTTTGCAGTTTTATAAAAATATGAACTTTTTTTCCTTTAGCATTTATGGATTGCATTTATACTTCGGATATTGGGTTTTATTTCGGACTTTAACAGCATTAAAAAACAAATCCTACTTTTCTAATTCTTTTTTAACGGGCCTTGTGTCCTTATATATAGGCGGTTGCATTGTTTTTATGGGTTTTTTTAGCCAAATGATATTTTGGTATTTGTGGATTTATGGCTTCAGCTTATTAATTATCTTAATAGAGAAACTATTTTCTATTTATAAAAGAAAGCAATTTTACATTATATTACTATCTTTTTTAGACATTTTGATTTTAAAAATACAGTTGGGAGAATCGTTTAGAGCTGGTGTTATTTATGCTACAAATCGGTTTGAGGGCTATGTTAGGGGTCAATTAGAGCATCTTTTACAATATATTATCTTAATGCACCAGCCTTCTAGGGCTAGTTATCCAAAGTATATTTTAGATTTTATTAAAGAGCTTCAATTTGCAGAAAAAAGCCCGCACCGAGCCTTAGAAACCTTAAAACATTATCAAGAATCGTTAAAATTTACTAATAATTTAAAGAAAAAGTATATGGATGTTACCTATCAGGTTTATGCTCAAACGATTATTATGGCGTTGTTATTTATAAGTTTATTGCTTTATACCATTTTTAATTACCATTTTTTTGAGCATTTAATTTTAATTTTATCTTCGGTGGCACTATTTTTTACAGGAATTTTGTTAGTTTTAATTTATGGAAAAAAATGGAAGTGGAAATTTTAAAATAAGGCATTTATGAAGCTACCTAGTATATTATCCTGCACTTCTTATATTACTTTAAGCCTAAAACAAGGGGTTTACTTAAAATTAAGTTTAAATACGTGGGTTTTTGAAAATTCAGATGCTTTTGCGCTAGAATTGCGAGAATTTTTGCAACATTGGGAGTCGGGCGCTAGCTTAGACGCATTAATAAAGAAAAAAAGTTCCTATTTAAAAAGTAGTTTCTTCGAGCTATTGCATTTTGGCTTACAGGGAAGAAGCGTGTATGCCCCTTTAAAAGCTTTAGAAAAAGAATTATTTGAAGAAGCTTGGCGACAGGCGCACCGCCAATTATCTAAATTACCCTATATTATGTTAGTTCCTTTGTTGTTTTTTCAATTACCCGCTTTTTTATTACTACTTTTTGGGCCATTATTGCAAAATTTTTTAAACCAATTGTCGTAAAATTATCACAAAAGGAGATTTAGGTGGAAAAGCTATTGTTATTACTTTTGCTACAAGAGCAAGGGGTGTTGGAAAGCAAACATTCGTTTTTGTTGGGCGTAAAAACCAAAAAAGAATATGCTAAAAATATTTTTTTAAAAAAACAAAATAAGCGATTGTTGGCTTTGTGTAAAAGAGAGGTACAATTGCAACACATCCCCCTCCATTGTTGGAAGTTAGAGGTGCAATGGGCTAGGTATTTTCCTGTTAATTTAAAGGCCAAAAAGGCTAGATTATCTTTATTAAGCCAGTTGTGTGCAAAAAATGTAACTGTAATAAAAAAAGAAAAGGAATTGTTAGGGCTAGACTTAAAAAGCTTACCTAAGGATTGCGCTAAAAAGGTAAAATACTCATTAAAAACAATAAGTTACAGAAAGCAGAAATAAGCTTTTTTTTATAGTTTTTTCCGTCTTTTGGTTAAATTATTGAATATTAAGGCTTATGCCTAAAAAATTTCAGCCTCAGTCTTTTTCCTATAATGTTTGTGCTAAAATAGGAGAAGGCTTGCATAGCGAAGTTTATAAGGTCGTAAAAGCCGATGAGAGTCATAATTTATCTCAGGTTATGGCTTTAAAAATTTTAAAATCTAAGGTTTTAGCAGATATTTGGAAAAGGGAATTTGAAAGCTTATCCAAAATTTTTTCTAACTATTGTGTTCGTATTTTGGGCTGGGAGTGGATATTAGGACGGCCGGCCTTAGTGTTAGAATATATTGAAGGGGTGTCTTTACAAAATTTATTAGATCAAGGTTCTTTGTCCATTTTAGAAATAAACTGTATTTGCACACAATTATATTGGGGCTTAAGCGATTTACAAAAATTTGGAGTTGCTCATGGAGATATAAACCCACGCAATATTTTATTTACTTTGCAGGGGAGTTTAAAGCTTATTGATTTTGGAGTGCAGGGAGAAAGCTTAGAAGTTTTGTACACGAGCCCAAAATTTTGTGCGCCAGAGCTATTTTACGAAAAGCAACCCTGCTATGAAAGTGATTTATATAGTTTAGGTATCTTAAGACAGCTTTTATTACAAAGCTCGGGCATAGAATTAAAAAAACAGGATTTAGAGTTTTTTAATATCTTAACAAGTGCTAATCCAAAAGAAAGAAGCTCTGCTTTTTTAGAGAAAAAAAATGCCTTGCAGGAGTGGTTTTATTCTGACGAAGAAGTAAAAAGTTTGTGTAAAAAAATTGCATATTCCTTTTTACAAAGCCAAAAGCATCAAGAAAAAACTAAAAAAATAGAAAACTTTCACTTATTTCCAGGGGCTGATAAAAACGAGAGGCTTAGAAAGATTATTTTTAAACTAAACCTATGGTTACCAAAGTCACTGCAGATTATAAAAGTTTCGCTGTTACAAAGCCTATTAAAATCATCTTTGTATTTATTTTTTATCGCCAATTTTTTAATGTTTATGCCTTACTCCTCTCCAATTAATAAGCCATTAAAGTTTGCACAAGCTTACTCTAGCTTGTCTATTTTTACAGACAGTTGGAAAAAGGTGTTTATTGACGAGGTGTTTGTGGGGTACACTCCTGTTATTTCTTTATCCTTACGGGTAGGCTGGCACCATATGCAGTGGGTTTCTGGTCAAGATAAGGGGCAAGCCACTTTTTTTGTACCCTCTAAAGCGCCGCTAATTTTGCAAAGTAGTTTTTTTAAAAGGTAAGACTTTGCTTTTACAGCTAACCTTAGGTAGCTTTAAAGAATGTGGAGCATAGTTATTTTAGCAATATTGCAAGGGGTAACAGAATTTTTTCCTGTATCTAGTTCGGGGCATCTATCCTTGTTAGAAAATTTTTTTTCCTTTAACCCCTCAGAAGCGCTAGGAATAGGGTTGGTTTTGCATTTAGGCACAGTGCTTTCTGTTTTGGTTTTTTATAGAAAAGTGTTATTTTTGTTTTTAAAAAATCTTGGTAAGTATAAAAAATTTATGTTGTGCATTATAGTAGCTTGTTTTCCCACAGGGGTTATAGGTTTGTTATTAAAAAACACAGTACAGGCAATGGTTTTTAATTTGCCATTAATTGCTGTATTCTTTTTTATAACTGCTGTGGTTTTATTATTTAGTTATTGGGGAAGAAAACGCTTTGGGCAAGGCGAAGGAAGTGTCGAGGGGGACTTTTCTTTAAAACATAATTCAAAATTATTACTATCTAGCTTAGATCACTTAAGTATAAAAGCAGCTTTTTTTATTGGTTGCGTGCAGGGCATATCTGTTTTTCCGGGGTTAAGTCGGTCGGGATTAACTATTGCTACAGGCAGGCTGTTGGGCTTGCCACCTTTGACGGCCGGATTTTTTAGTTTTGCTTTAATGGTGCCAGTAATTTTAGGAGCGTCTTTGTTAGAGTTTTCTACGGTGTCTTACACTTCGGTTTCTATGTTTAAAATGTTTGTAGGCTTTATGGTATCGTTTCTTGTGGGGCTTGTTGTATTAAAGGCTTTGCAGTCTATTTTAGTTAAAGATAAATTGTATTACTTTTCGTACTATTTATTATTGTTAATCCTTGGCATATATCTTATGTAATATTAGAATAATTTTTTATATCATTAAGCAGTAACAACAAAGGGGAAATATGAAAAACACTAAAAACAAACTCGGCTTTTCTACTCGTGCTATTCATGCTGGGCAAGAACCAGACAAAGAAACAGGGGCGGTTATGACTCCTGTGTATATGAGTTCTACTTTTGTGCAAAAATCTCCAGGAAAACATACGGGTTATGAATACAGCAGAACCTCTAATCCCACTCGAAAGGCTTATGAAGATTGTTTAGCTAGTCTTGAGGGGGGTTGCGCTGGTTTTGCGCTGGCCTCTGGTTCGGCTGCAACAAGTTTGGTTTTGCATTTATTAAAACCAGGGGATCATATTATTGCAGGCGATGATATGTATGGCGGTACTTTTCGATTATTTGACAAAGTATTTAAAAAATTAGGTTTAGAGTTTTCTTTTGTAGATTTGTCAAAAGAGGACTGGACCTCTTTTATTAAAGACAATACAAAAATGATTTGGTTAGAAACGCCCACTAACCCAACATTAAAAATTTTTGATATACAAAAAATTGCCGACCATGCTCATAAAAAAAATATTTTATTATCCGTAGACAATACTTTTATGAGCCCTTATTTTCAGCAACCTTTAAGTTTGGGGGCCGACATTGTTGTACACTCTGTTACTAAGTTTATTAATGGGCACAGTGATATTATTGGAGGAGCTATTGTAGTTAAAGATAAAGCTTTGTCAGAACAAATCGCTTTTTTAAGTAATTCTATAGGGGCTATAGCAAGCACTTTTGATTCTTATTTAGCCCTAAGAAGTTTAAAAACTTTAGCAGTGCGCATGGAAAAGCACCAAGAAAACGCTTTGTGTGTGGCTAATTTTTTAGAAAAGCACGAAAGAGTGGCTAAAGTTATTTATCCAGGATTAAAAAATCACCCACAACACCAGTTAGCCTGCAAACAAATGAGCGGGTTTGGCGGCGTTGTTTCTTTTTATATAAAAGGAGGCGTTAAGGATGCTTGTAAATTTTTAGAAAATTTAAAACTCTTTTTTTTAGCAGAAAGTTTGGGAGGGGTAGAGTCTTTAGCGCAACACCCAGGTATTATGACTCATGCTTCGGTGCCCAAAGAGCAAAGAGCATCTTTGGGTATTGATGATACGCTTATTCGTTTAAGTATAGGTATTGAAAACAAAGAGGATTTGTTGGCCGATATTAGCCAAGCCTTAGGTTAGCGCTTTTAAAAAGCCTATTTTTTTACTTAGTAGCCAGTTAATTTTTTAGGAAATTTGCTTGCCCTTAATAGACAGAGCTAGTAAATTAGGTTCTTGTTGTGGCTTGATAGCTCAGTTGGTAGAGCAGAGGACTGAAAATCCTTGTGTCGGCGGTTCAAGTCCGCCTCGAGCCACCACTTCTTCTTTCTTAAACTAACTTACAATCAGTGGTTGCAAAAACCCTCTAGCATTTAGTCTAGGTTTTTTTATTTTTTTATTTAATTCATTAATTGACCGATTAATTACATGAAAGAGAAAGTATTTAGTTAAAAAAATATTTAAACCATGGGTCAATTATGTGGGGACAGTTTTTTAAAGCGCTAGTATTAATGGGCTTTTCTTTTGGTGTATATGTTGGTTGCAGTGAGGTTAACTTTGAAGAAGGCGTGGGGCCTGTTTGTTCTCAATTGCGTAGGGCTCATGGTTCGCCTGCCTGTAAGCACACTGATGACGGATATCAAAAGTTTTCTTATCCCACAACAATTTTAGGTAGAGTAGATTTATTATTTGTTGTAGATAATTCGGGCTCTATGTCGGCAGAGCAAAGAAATATGGCCAAGAATTTTACTCGATTTTTAGCAGACTTAGAGAGCTTAGGCAGAGAAAGTATTTCGTATCAAATTGGTATAATCACCACAGATGTTACTCGCAACGCAGGAAAATTATTAACCTTTGGAAATAAAAATAATATTATTAGTAACGACGCTTCTAACCCTTATTATGCTGAAAATGCGGGGGCTTTGTTTCAAGAGACTATTCAGCGACAAGAAACTCTAGACTGTGAGAGCAGCGGTTTTAATCCTGCAAAATGTCCTTCGGGAAAAGAAAGTGGTATTAAAGCGGTAAATTCTTTTTTAGACAAAGGCTATAATTATTTTTTTAGAGACCATTCATTCTTTTCGATTATTATTATTTCTGACGAAGATGAAAACTCTAGAGGAAAAAATTTAAAGGAATATAATTTGCCAGAAACTTTAGTGTCTAAAGTTGGTTTACAGGTAAGCCCTAATAAAGCGTTTAGTGTAAATGCTATTGTGGTAATGCCAGACGACAGTAAAGGCGCTAAATGTTTAGAGGAACAAAATGCCTTGTGTGGAAAATATTACCGCAAAAATTCTCTCAGAGAACCCGTAAAAGAATGTAGTTTAAAAGAAATTATTAAAGACAAAAATTGTTACAGAGCTCCTTGCGCACACCCTGCTAACACCTATGCAAAGTTAGTAGAACCAACAGAAAAGTTAAAAAAAGGCACGGGTCTGTCGCCTGGAATAATGAGCGATATTTGTGCTTCTCAGTACTATTCACCAATAGGACTGGGGCTGATTGCCCGTTCCCTAAAAACTTACCGCGAACAATTGCCTTTGTATTGCGTCCCTGTCGATTCTAAAATAGAGGTGTCTTTGGCATCAAAGACCAATAGGTATAAACCTTATAGTGGGAAGGTTACGCGTCATGGAAAAACACTTAAATTTACTCCAGAATTACCCAGAGGGACAGAGGTTCAGCTAGCTTACAAATGCTTGCGCAGTATTTAACTTTTGGATTGAATTTGCGCCAGTATAAGTTGAGAAATGCCTTTAAAAGTATTTAAAACTCCCTCTCCCTTTATAGCTTTGGCTAAAAAATCTTTATTTTGGTTGCGGTTAAGGCTTAACCGCATTTCGTTAATATCTAAAGCATTAGGGCTGTCTGTTTTGTTATATTGAAATACAAAGGGCATGTTTTTAATGTTGTAACCAAGGCTTGAAAGAATGCCTTGAATATCTTTTAAAGAATCCATATTATTATTTTTTTGTTCGGGCAAGCAATCAGCAACAAACACAATTCCATCTACTCCATTTAAAATAATTTTTCTATTTTGTTTTAAATACAATTCGCCAGGCACGCTATATAAATGAAACTTTACATTAATCCCTTGAACTTTGCCTAAAGCCAGGGGAAGAAAATCGAAAAATAAAGTGCGTTCTATGTCAAAAGGTAATTGTATTACCTCGTTAGATTGTTGGCTTTGTAAGTTATGGTATATCCATTGTAAGTTGGTAGTTTTACCTGCACAAGAAGGCCCGCAGTATACAATTTTGCAAGTAATTTCATTAGCAACATAATTAATAAAAGACATATTTTATTAAAGCGTACTTTGTTTTTAAAAAGCAAGGCTTTGGTACTAAATCTATTCTTTAAGGTAGATTTTAAGAAATATCTATTCGGTTTTCTAAGGCCTTGGCTAAGGTTCGATAGCTAATGTATTCAATATCCCCTCCCACAGGGACTCCATGGGCAAGCTGAGTAATTTTAACATTAGGGTAATTGCGAAGTTGTTTAGAGATATATAAAATACTGGTATCTCCTTCAAGGTCAGGGTCTAAGGCAAAGATAATTTCTGTAATAGGTAGTTGGGTGGTTAATGATTGCTCTATCCTTTTAAAAAGTTCTGCAATTTTTAAATCATCTACCCCAATGCCGTCTAAAGGAGAAAGGCTGCCGTGTAAAACATGATACCTTCCATTGTAAACACCAGCGGATTCTATTTTTTGAATACCAGAGGGGTCTTCAACAACGCAAAGGCTTTGGGGGTTGCGCTTTGGGCTGGAGCAAGTGTAGCAAATTGTTTCTTGCTCTGTAAAATCAAAGCACTTTGAACATAAACGAACATTGGCTTTAATATTTTGTAAAGACTGTATTAGAGGAGGAATATTTTTAGAAGAATTTTTTAAAATAAAGTAAGCCAGCCTTTGTGCAGTTTTAACACCAATGCCAGGAAGTTTACAAAGTTCGTTAATAAGGTTTTGTAGCGAAGGAATGTGTTGCATAAATATTAAAACAAACCAGGCATAGCTCCGCCAGTAACTTGGTTCATTTGTGTTTCCGAATCTTTTTTTGCAGCTTTAATAGCCTCGTTGCTGGCAATAATAATTAAATCTTGTAGCGTTTCGCTGTCGGCATCTTTAAATAGCTCGTCTTGAATGCTAATTTTAGATAATAAATATTCGCCCGAAACACTAACGCAAACGGCATCGCCCCCGGCCTTAGCAGAATAGGTTTTTTGTTTTAATTCTTCTTGAATTTTTTTCATGCGACTTTGCATTTGATTGGCTTGCTTAAGCATTTGTTGCATGCCACCGGCCATATTTTTAGAACCTTTCATTTTTTATCCTTAGTTTAATTTTTTATTTTTTTTATGCTTTTAACATTAATCCCAAGCTCTTTTTTAATTTGTTGAACTAAATCATTTTGGTCAACTTTATTTTGTAACTCTGTGGTTTCGGCTTCCTCTTGTTGCTGTATTTGGCCACTAAGGCTTTTTTGATGTTCTGTGGCATAGCTTAAAAAAAACTCTAAATCATAGTCGCGATTCCAAAAGGTTTTAATATAATTTTTTAATTTTTTCGTAAAGTTTTTATCAGAAAATTCTTCTAGTAAAAATTCATGGCTTTTTGGAACTCCAATTTTAATAATTTTATTTTCTACGGTTTGTAAAAAAGTATGCGATAGCTTGCTGCTAAGGGGAGGGTTAATGCTGGCAATTTTTTTAACTAACGAAGTCCAATAATAAGCAAAATCGGGCTGTTCGCTAAAAGAGTTAGTTGGGGCCGAAGCCATGGTTGCGTTTTTATTTTTATCAAGAGTTTGCGTGCTATTTTTTACAGCAGAGGCTTTAGGCCCTGCTGTATTTAGGGCAGCAAAAGATTTTGTTTGTGTTGCGCCTACTGTTGTTGAAAAGTTTTCTAAATTATGAATTTGATAAGGCAGCTTTAATAAAAAAAACTCTAAAATCATAAAGGGGTCAGGCATTTTAGAGCAGTCTTCGTAAGCGTTTAACGCCTCTTTAAAAAGAAAATATATTTGTTTATGAGACAATTTTTTTGCAACGCCACTTAAGTGCTCTTGGTCATTTACGCTTAAGGGAATAAGATTTTCTACATTGCTGGGGCAGGTTTTTATTAAAAGCAAGTGTCTAATTTCTTCTATAAGCTCTCCTAAAAACACTTTAGGGTCTACGCTAGATTGAGATAAATTTTCAATAAGACTTTTCGATTTTTCTACCTCGGCGGTTACAAACACTTCTAAGCTAAGATTTAGCAACTCTCTTGGGGTGAGCCCTAAAATTTGAATACTTTTTTCTAAGGACAAGGTTTTTCCGCTAAAGGTTATTACTTGGTCTAATAAACTTTGGCTATCTCTCATAGAACCTTCGCCATGTTTTGCAATTAAAAATAAACTTTGTTTATCGGGAGTTATGTTTTCTTGCTTACAAATGTTTTCTAAGTGTTGGCTAATAACAGAAATAGAAATGCGTCGAAAATCAAATCTTTGGCAGCGAGACAGCACAGTGTCGGGAATTTTTTGCACTTCTGTGGTGGCTAAAATAAAAATAACATGGGGGGGAGGTTCTTCTAAAGTTTTTAATAAAGCGTTAAACGCACTATTAGAAAGCATATGTACTTCGTCTATAATGTAGAGCTTATAGGTTCCTGAAGAGGGCATATACTTTATGGTTTCTCTTATTTCTCTAATAGCATCTACACCATTGTTAGAGGCGCCATCTATTTCTAAAACATCTAAAGATTGCCCAGCAGTAATTTTTAAGCATTGGTCGCAAGCGTTACAAGGTTCTGCTTTAGACAGTTTGCTATTGTTTTCGCAGCGTAAAGTTTTTGCTAAAATGCGAGAGGCAGAGGTTTTGCCTGTTCCTCGCGGACCAGTAAATAAAAAAGCATGAGAAAGCCTTTTGTTGGTAATGGCATTTTTTAAAGTTTGGCTAATATGTTCTTGGCCTAACAGTTGATCAAAATTAAGGGGGCGCCATTTACGCGCAATCACTTCATAAGCCACTTATACCTTTTTCATTATTTTTTTATTGCAAAATAAGCGATCGAGCTACCCATAGCACATAGAATTTTTACTACCCTTGCTTTCTTTCGAACCTGGGGGATTCACAAACTCCCTATTGTATGGGACCCGACCACTAGTTTTATAGCACTATTCTCTATGACTCGCAACAGCCCCAAGCGGGAGCTTGTAATTAAGAGATAGTGTTTTTTAAGGGTTTTTTGTGACCATTATTGTTAGTCAGTTTGTCTACATCTGCAATATTATCTGTAAATTTTTGAACCAAGTTTTGAAGGTCAAAGTGGTTAAGTAAGGTGGAGTTAAGGGTGGAGTTAAGTTTAAAAGAAAGGCTGTCGCCTTGAATAGTAAATCGAGAAGCTAAAAAAAGTGGCGAACAAAAACCATGATAATTAACAGTGGGGCAAGAGGATGTAAAATCTAAAAAAGGAGCAATGCTAGCTAAAAACCAATTGGAGGTTAAAGGTTCAGACACTGCGGCTTTTTCATTAACGGCAATGTGGTCACTTTTTAGTGCTTCTTTTGTAAATGTGGCAATTCCTTTATCGTGTTGGTAGTTGATAATGGAGTGATTAAGTTCTATGTGAGGATTTTTTACAGGATAAGTGCAAATTAAAGAATCTATTTCTTTGGGCTTTCCATTTTCTATTCTTAATCGAAAGTTTGGAATTTCCCATTGCGCTTTAGACAAAGCATAAAGAAAAAAATGTACAGGCTTTATTTTTCGTTCCTTCACTTTAGGAATAAAATTAAACATACATATATCTACGGTAGTAGACATTACTACATACTCTGCAGTTTTAGCAAAGTTAAACCAAGGCATAGAGTTTTTAGTAAAGTGAGGCATAGCAGTTATTTATTTTGAGAGACCCATTGGGTAAGATTATTTTGTAGGCTATCTATAAATTGTGCGCTATGCAGGCCATCAACCAAACCATGATGAGTGCGAATAGTTAAACTAAACGATGTGCAATGGGTTTGTTGTGCTATTTTCCCTAGAGTGAACAAAGGTGTAGAGATATCCTTAGTATTACGAACAGGGCTTAAAGCAGAGGTAATGTTTAAGCGGGGCATGGCAACCACCTCTATTAAAGGGCTTTTAATATTTTGTTTTGTTTGAATATGCTCTGCCTTAGCGGCTTTATCTTCTTGCTCTTTAGCCTCCACAAGAAAATTATTTAAATGATTTTGGTAAGGAATGTAGCAAAAATTAATTTGGGTTAAGGGGCTTTGCACTAAATACGAACAGGTAACAGAATCTACCTCCATAAGAGTGCCAGCTTTTTCTCTTAAGCGAAACTGGGGAATATGCAAAGAAGTTTTAGCAAGATAAAACATTAAAAAGAGAGAAGGGTTTATTTGCTTTTTATTTAAAAGGGAAAGTAGTTCTTTAGGGGCTTTAACAGTAAAAGTTAAGCATAGCTGTGGTAGCTGAAATTCACTAAAAAAAGAAAAAAGGGGAAGGCGAGTTTTGGCAACAGAGGATGTTTCTTTTAACATTTTTTGAAATTAACACTATTTTTTATTACAAGCAAATATTTGCGCTTAATAAAGGTCTAGGCCAATAGTCCAGTTTGCAAGGCTTTGTTTGTAGGGCGGGTTTTTACTTTATAGCATTGGGCGTGCACTACAATCATGGAGGGTTTTATGTTGCGTACTTTTTTTGTGTTTTTTATAATGGTTTTTTTTAGCGCTAATCTTTTGATAAAAGCTAATCAGGGGCCTTATTTTGATAATGGGCAACGCCATACCGTAAAATTTTTAGCAAAAACGAAACAGCAAAGAAATGAAATTGCAAATTTTGTGCATCCCGACAGCTTAGAGGGAGACTATATATACAGTGTAGTTAGCCCTTATGATCTTAAGCAGGTTAAAAAGCATTTATCAAAATATATTGTATCTACTAAAACATGGAATTTAACACAGTTTTTTCCTCCTATAGATTTTGGAGACCAATTTCCTTCTGGCGATGAAAGATATCACACTTATAAAGAGGTGGTAACAGAGCTTGATGCATTGGCAAAACAATTTCCTGATATTTCTAGTCGTTTTTCTTTAGGGACTACGGTAGCAGGAAGAGAGATTCCAGGAATTAGAATCACCGCAAAAAAATCATCAAACCAATCATTGCCAGGAATTTTTTTTGTTGGAGCCCATCATGCTAGAGAACATTTGTCTGTAGAAATTCCCATGATGACATTAAAAACCTTGTTAGAAAATTATTCTAAAGACGAAAAAATTAAACAGTTGATAGACACTAGAGATATTTATTTTGTACCCATGTTAAATGCCGATGGTTCTATGTATGATATTGAGGGGCGAAATTATAAGTATTGGAGAAAAAACAGAAGTTTAAATCCCAGAGGAAGCTTTGGGGTAGACCTTAATCGCAATTATCCTTTTGGTTGGGGGACGGGTGGTTCTTCTAAAGAAGAGGGTAGTGATGTATTTATGGGCCCTAAACCCTTGTCAGAGCCAGAAACCGTGGCGGTTAAAAATTTTGTAGAAGGGCATAAAAACATTACTATTTTACTTTCTTTTCATACCTTTTCAGAATTAATTTTGTACCCATGGGGAGGGAAAGATGCTCAGGTGGGAGGCCGTGATCAAAAAGTTTTTGAAACCATGGCACAAACCATGGCTAAGTGGAACAATTATAAGCCCATGAAGGCTTCTGATCTTTATGTTGCCTCGGGAGACACTTGCGATTGGGCTTATGGAGAACATGGTATTTTTTGTTTTACCTTTGAGCTTTCTCCAAAACAAAGTGCAGGGAGAGGTGGTTTTTACCCTGGCGCGGGAGTCATCGATAAAGTGTATAAAGCAAACATTAAGCCTATTTTATATTTAATCGAACAAGCCGGAAACCCTTACGGAGTTTTAAATTAAGTAAGAGGGACAGACCCTTGAAATAATTACAAACTCTTTTTTACGCAAGCCCTATTGGTAAAATTTTGTTAAAGTCTTACCAATGCGTATAGTCTTTATTGTTGTCTATTTTTTTTGTACCTCCATTTATGCTAGAACTCCAGGCTTAAAGACTTTCCCTATGCGGTCTTCGCAGCAATTGATCACTTATTATTTACAACCTATAAATAACCCTGCAATAGAAAGTACCAAACAAAACCCTGCAATAGAAAACACCAAACAAAATTTTTTAGTTGTAGAATGTATAAGTGCCAGTAAAAAAGCAAAACCACATTGCCAAGTATTTAGCTCGACTACTTTTTCTTTGTCTCAGTTGGAGGTGTTAGCAGTGAACTTAGAAAAATGGGATAATTATTATTTAGGCTTAGATGTGGGAGTTTTTGTAGGCCTAATTTTTAAAAAAATTAGACGCTGGGCTTGGAAGAACCCTGTTGGGCGAGTGGTGGCCTTACTAGCCTTAATAGGTGAGGTTAATGACTTTATTATACAAGGCAAACAAGGCGTGGCTTATGCCGTGATAAATAAAATTGACCAAAAGCAGATAGAGTTAAAAGAGTTAGAGCAATCTCCCTTATCCTTGGTGATAAAAGAACCGCTACAAAAGGCTAAGACAAAAAACAGCGAAAGATTGTTGCCTAACAAGCGTTGGGTTTTTTTAAAAGGTTTTACAAAGCCATTCATTCAACGATTATTAGCTATACTAAATAATTAGGTGTAAATAATTAGCGGTGTTAAACGGTGTTCAGCCCTCTTTTTAAGCAACGGCTATCATGAGTGTTTAACTCTAAATGTTTTAACAAAGAAAGCACATCACTTTGCACAGGGCTGTTGCTCCAAACGCTAAGCTCATAAAGTTCTAATAAAACAAGCCAATGTAGTTTTTGATTTTTTATTTTTGCAAAAAGGGCATCAATATTTTTTGTAACCGTGTTTTTTTGCAAAAAAGATTGTCGTATATGTTGCAATTCTTCATATAGCAAAAAGCGGTTTTGCTGTTCAATGCTGGGCTTTGCCTTAGCAATACATTGTGGTTGAGTTTTTACATCCACATTGTAAGTCGCGGTATCGGCGGGGCCAGAAAACACAGAAACAATTTTTGTTCCCACAGCAAGATCAAAGGCGCCCCATGTAGGGTCAAATAATATTTGCTCTTTGTACTTTACACAACAGTTTTCAAAACTAATTAATAACAATTGAGAGCCTTTAAATAAAAGGTCAGTAATAGTACCGGTTAATTGTATATTGGAGTCAAAAGCTAGCAAAACTTTTTGGCCCACTTTTATATTTAACTCTTTTAATTCTTTGGAGGAGGCTTTTGCTAAGTCAATATTTTTAACAGTGCCTAAGGGAGTGCTATAACCAGTGGCGTGATAGTTTTTACTATGGCCTTTTAACTCTTTGTTTTTATAAGCCAATTGAGTGGGCCCCTCTAGTTTAAAAAAAATAGCACTGTGATTGCTTTCAGCTAAGCCCGTGGTTTTGCAGTTAATGCTGTTAGTTAATTTTCCAGAAATTTGTAACCCAGAATTTAACTCTATAGTATTTACTAGTTTTGATGATTGGGCTTTGTTAAGGGCATAGTCGCCTCCAACATTACAAGCCAGAGTTTTGGAAAATTCATTTAAAGTGTTGTGTAAATTTTTAAAATCTTTAGCAACAAATAACTGAGGTTGTGGTTTTGTAATATCATAGTTGTAGTTTATGCAATCTATGGATAAAGGAATTTTTTTTACCGCAGGTTTTAAGCAATCTTCGGACTCTAGTATAGAAGACAGCAAGCCTGCCCCTAAAACAGTGGGCTTATTTATATCTCCAAATAAAGCGTATTCGGCAGTCCACCAATTCATTCTTCCTAGGTATGCGGCCTCAGAAGTAAAGCTTAGCTTTTCGCCGGCCTGTTTTAAAGCTAACTCGGCTTTTTGTATTTGTTTTTCTGTGCTGTCTTTTCGTTCTTTTAAATCGCTAAGGTCTCTAATTTTTTCGTATAAGTTTAAATCTTCCCAACTTAATAAAGCTTTTTTAGCCACACCGGCATAACTTTTTAAATAGGCCGAATAATCGGAGCAAGCCAAAAAGGGGGCGTGCCCTGCAGCTTCATGAATAATATCTGGAGAGGGGGTGTATAAAATATGTTCTACGCTTCTAATTTCTGCAGCAATAGGCAAAATAGAATAAGACTGCAACTCCATAAAAACCGATGGCGGAATAAACCCGCTAACAGGACAAGCTTGCCAACCTATTTTTTGTAGAGCTTGGTTTATGTTACTAATACTGGGTATTTTTTCTACAGTAATTCCTGTTTTGCGCAGCCCCTCTAAATAAAAAGGATGAGCATGAGTTTTTAAAAAAGCGGTGAGTTGTCTTAGTGTAAATCTCCAAACGGCGTGATCTTCGGGAGTATAGGCCGAGGTTTCTTGTGTAATAATATAGGGTTTTAAGTGGAGGGGGATGTTAAGCTTCATATTATAATCTCCACGCTATAAAGCTAATATATAAACATAAGTAAATAATTCCAGTTATGCGAGAAATGGAAGTTTTGTATAACATCGTAAAAAGCAATAATACGGCGGCTAAAATAGAAACTAGTAGATCTGTTAGGTGTGTGATGTTTTTTGTGGGAGCGATGGGGTGAATAAGGCTTACTCCTCCAAGAACAGCTAGTAGGTTAAATAAGTTAGAACCCACAATACCACCAATGGCGATGCTAGAGTGTTTTTTATAAATAGCTACTATAGAGGTTATTAGCTCGGGCAACCCGGTGGCCACGCCCACTAGGGTAAGGCCAATAAAACTTTCACTCCACCCCAGCCACCGAGCCAAAATAATACTGTGGTTAATGGCTAATCTAGACCCCATAATCAGCAAGACAATTCCTAAAGCAATATAACCAAGCTCTATAAATATAGAAGGTAACTTAAAAGCTGTGCTGACTACTTTTTTACTTTTTAAAGCCGTATATAATAAACTGCTTATTAGTATTAAAAGTAAAATGCCTCCCTCTACTTGAGTAATAATATAGTGGTTAGGGGAGGGGGATTTAAAAAATAAATTTTTATTTAAAAAAAGCATAAGCACAACGCCAGAAAATATTAACAATACTAATTCTTTTACATACTCTAAGGGGCGGGTGTTAATGGGGCGTAAAAGGGAGCTTATTCCCAGTATGCCAAGAATATTAAAAATGTTAGAGCCTAAAACATTAGACAGTGCAATGTCTGGGCTAGTGTAGGTGGCTTTTAAACTGCTAAAAAACTCTGGTGCCGAGGTGCATATAGAGATAATAACTAGCCCCACTATAATATGGGGAATGTTGTAACGAGCAGAAAGGCTTAGGCAACCCTCAAGCAGTCTTTCTGCCCCTAAGGCTAACAAAGCAAAACCAAGTAACAGCAATAAAAGACTAATAACCATAAGAACGAAGATACTCTTTTTAGCAGAGAGGCCGCAAGCTTAATAAGCAAAAATAATAAGGACATTTTGGAGGGGCAAATGCAATAAGCGTAGCTTATGCTACTGCGTAGTTAATTTTATATAAAGCGGGCTAAACTAGACCTTAGTACTGATTTTAGTGTAACTTTCTTGTTTTAGCTATTGAAAGTTTTACAAATCTTCGGTTTAAGTATGTAACAAGCAAGCGAAACAACTTTAAGTTCAAGGAGGCTATTATGGCTGCATTATCTAAGAAGTTTATCACTGAATGTAAAAAACAGCTTTTGCTATTAAAAGCAGAGGGTCTAAATAGAGTAAATAGTGCCAAAGCTCAATTGGGCTATGCAGATTCTAGGGGAGGCGACATTGCCGACCAAACTGTAAAGGTACTTGCCGAAGAAGAATTTTTAAGAATGAGCACTCGCTTAAGATTGCGGTTACAAGAAATTGAATATGCCTTAGCTAGAATTGATTCGGGCGCTTATGGTTTGTGTGAAGAAACCGAAGAGGCTATAGAGAAAGAGCGATTACTAGCTATCCCATGGGCCCGCTTAAGTTTAGAAGGTGCTGAGCTTAGAGAATCCATGAACCGTCAGCGAATACCTGTTAACCACTAAATTATTATTGTCTTTTTATAAGAGCTGTGTCACTAAGGCACATGCTTTGTTTAAAAGATTTTTTAGTTTTAAGTAAATTTCGTATTGTTGTTTTTGTTTTAATTAGTGCGCTTTTAGCCTATGTCTGTGCCACTCCTGTAGGGGCGGAAATAAATTTTGGCACAATGCTTTTGTTTTTTATAGCTTTGTATTTATTTTCTTCAGGAATTTTTATACTAAACCAAGTTCAAGAAGTACACATAGATGCTAAAATGCTTCGTACCAGCCAAAGACCCTTGGTGTTAAAAACGGTTTCGGTTCCTTGGGCTTTGTCTTTATCTATTTTTTTAACCAGTATATCTTTTTTTTTATTTTTTCTTATAAATAAAGAAGTTCTAGTGTTGGCAGTAATCGGTTTATTATTGTACAACGGATTTTATACCTTGTGGTGGAAAAAAAAATGGGCGTTTGCCGCCGTCCCTGGAGCTATTCCGGGAGCAATGCCTGTATGTTTGGCTTATGTAGCGGGAGGGGGAGCTTTATTTTCTTCAGAGCTATATTATTTATTTTTAATTATGTTTTTATGGCAAATGCCTCACTTTTGGTATTTGGCTTTACATTATAAAGAAGATTACTCTCGAGGAAACATTCCTGTTTTGCCAGTAATTTACGGAGACAAAACCACTTTATACCAAATGGGAATTTATACATTTATATATATAGGCTTGGCGTTGTTGGCTCCCGTTTACATTCCTTCTCGTTATTTTTACTTATTATTAGTTATACCCGTTTCTTTTAAACTACTTTACGAATTTTTTCATTTTTTTTCTATGTGTTTAAAAAACGAATGGAAAATTAATAAGGCAACAGGAAAGCGGCAATTAGCTCCTTTTTTTATGTGGATTAATATTAGTCTTTTAGTTTTTTTAGCAGCGCCTGTGTTGGATAAATTACTTTTTTATTTTACAGCAAGGGCTCAATGACAAAATCATTCATAACAGCATACAAAATACTTTGTTTTGGTATTTTATTTTTAGTAACCTTAGGGGCAAGTGTTAGAGTAATGAATGCAGGATTAGCTTGTCCTGACTGGCCACTGTGTTTTGGGCAAATTATCCCCGACTACCATCCGCAAGTGTATTTTGAATTTTTGCATCGTGCTTTAGCAGGGGTTATTAGTTTGGTGAGTTTTTATTTAAACATAAGGTTGTTGGCTTCAAAAACCGTTTCTTTAAAAATCAAAACCATAGTGTATTTTATTTTTATAGTATTGCTGGCTCAAATTATATTAGGAGGGTTAACCGTCTTGATGGATTTACACGCCTATGTGGTGCTAGCACACCTTAGCTTAGGAACTAGCTTCTTATCTTTATCTTTTTGGATTTATTTTTTATTAAGCAAAGACTCTATTTTTTCTAAATTTTTATTACAAAATTCTAGTTTAGTAAAAAAAATAAAGACTACGCAAAGTATAGAGAAAAAAGAACCTTTACCGCTTGCTATAATTTTGCAAAAAAAAATAAAGTGCATTAAAAATCTTTCTTGGGTGGTTTTGTTTGTGGTTGGAGTGCAAATTATATTGGGTGGCTTAGTGGCCTCCCACTATGCCGCTTTAGTTTGTACAGACTTCCCTTTATGCCAAGGGCAATTTATACCTACCTTTAAAGGGATTATAGGTTTACAAGTTATTCATCGCTTAGGGGCTTATGTTACCGTATTGATAATTGGGTTTTTTCTTTTTAAAGCAAAGCCTATTATAAAAAGTTCGCTTATAGGTTATATTGCTTTATGTATTTTTGCACAATTTAGCTTGGGTGTGGCCAATGTTTTGTTATACACACCTCCCCTGTTAGCAGTGCTGCATTTAGCGGTAGGGGCCAGTTTGTTTTTACTAGTTTTTCGCTTTGCCTTTGAGCTGCAAAGTTTAGTTTTAAAAAAGCAACCCTTACAATAGTATTTTATCCAGGAAAGTCTACCTGTTGATTGGGGTGAGCATTAGCAAATGCTTCTATGTTTTTTGTATTGCTTTCTATTTTTTTTAAACAAGGAAAATCATTTAGATCTATATTATATCTATAAGCAGCATAAAGTTGAGGAACAATAAACACATCGGCCAAACTAACGGTGTTACCTAAGGCAAATTGATTAGACTTTGTTTGAAGTTTTTTTTCTAAGGCCACAAAGCCTTTTTTAATCCAAAATGGACACCACAAAGCCGCTTCTTCTTCGGATTTAAAATTCTTTTGCACTTTTTGTAGAACAGATAAATTTTGCAAAGGTTGGATGCCAGAGTTAATAATTTCACAAATTTGTAACACATAGGCTTTGTCTAAGGGAGGGGTGGGTAATAATTGGGGCTTGGGCTGTATGTCTTCTAAATATTGCGCAATGGCCATAGATTGTGTAATTACCTGCTGGTTATGCACAAGGCTGGGCACCTGCTGCAAGCTATTTATTTTTGTGTATTCTGCAGACCGGTGTTCGCCGTTATTATTGATTAAGTGCACAGGCACATACTTGTAATCTATTTTTTTGTAATTTAAGATTATTCGTACCCGGTATGATGCAGAGCTTCTGTAGTAGTTATATAAAGTCATAAAACGAGCTTATAACGAACTCTCTGTTTTGACAAAGCTTTGGCAATAATTATTATATTTTTATAAGCAAATATTTGCTTAACAACTTTATTAAAGAGATACTTAAGCATAAGCACTTAGGAGGGCAATGTGAAATTAGCAACAAAGAAATCTAACTCTAAAGACGGTACATTAATTGTTGTCAGCAAAGATAATAAAAAAGCCATAGAGGCCACCGGCATTGCCGCTAGTTTGCGTGAAGCCATGGAGGACTGGGCAAACATTAAACCGCAGTTAGAAGTTTTGTATAAAAAGCTAAATGAAGGCGAGTTAACAAATAGTTTTGTTGTTGATAAACAAAGCCTACATTCCCCCATGCCACGCACTTTTCAGTGGGCCGATGGTTCGGCTTTTATTCATCACATTAAATTAGTAAGGCAGGCTCGAGGAGCCGCGTTGCCAGAAACTTTAGCCACAGTACCTTTAATGTATCAAGGCGGAGGCGACAATTTTATTGCTCCCACAGAGGACATTTTACAAATAGACCCTAGCCATGGAACTGACTTTGAAGGAGAGGTGGGTGTTATTGTTAATGATGTACCCATGGGCATTACTCCTCAAGAGGCTTTAAACCATATTCAATTAATTGTCTTAATTAATGATGTGTCTTTAAGAGGATTAATCCCCAATGAGTTAAAGGCTGGGTTTGGGTTTTTTCATGGCAAGCCGTCGAGCTCATTTGCACCCTTTGCTTTAACCCCTAGCGAACTGGGTTCGGCATGGAAAGAGGGGCGAGTGCACTTGCCCTTACTTGTAGAATACAACGGAGAGTTTTTTGGTAAGGCAAATGCTTCGGCTATGCATTTTCACTTTGGAGAGCTAATTGCCCATGCTGCAAAAACCAGAAATTTAACAGCAGGAACAATTATAGGCAGCGGCACAGTGTCTAACGAAGACATGGCTATGGGAAGCAGCTGTTTGGCAGAAAAAAGAATGTTAGAAAAAATTCATGAGGGAGTTATTAAAACGGCCTTTATGAATAACGGTGACCAGATAAAAATAGAGATGAAAAATGAAGCGGGAGAAAACTTATTTGGTACGATTAACCAAAAAGTGAGAAAAATTTAGGCCACCTTTTGGTGACCTAAATAAGATACTTACTTTGCGTTTGTTTTGTTTTGTTGTTCTTGTAGTTCGATTAAGCTTTTTTTAAATTCTTCCCTAACATCGTTTTGCATTTTTGCTGCTTCTGACTGTGTTAGGTTTAAAATAACATTAGCTAAAGTGGTAATATTTAAAAAAGACACTCCTCCCCAGTTAGTCACTTGAGAAACTCCTACGCCCATAGCTTTTCCAGCCATTACAAAAGGAAAATAATTTGCATATTTATTTATAATTGTACCCGATTTAAAGTACTTTCCAGCAATAGCTAGGTTTCCTAAAACATTAGCTCTAGACACTGCTGCACCTATTCCAAAAAAATCTTTGGCTGCATGTAACTTGTGATTAGGGTCAAAAATAAGACCAACACCAAAGCGAGATTGGCCAATGCTCATTCCCTTTTTCTTTCCAGCGCCAATGGCAGGGTTGATAGCTATTTCGAAATCAAAGTTAGAAGCGTCGGACAATAAAGTTTCTTCAATAATTTTTCCTGTTTCTTTATCCCATACTGTTCGGCACTGAGGCACGATAATTACAGCTAAATTAGCAGAAGCTCCTATGCTTTTAAAAGCTCCAAAATTTTTTGCTCCACCTAAAAATACCAAATAGCCTCTTGGTGAATAAGCTTTTTCTGTAAGGTCTAGTGTTGAGCTGTTACCATCTTGCATTGTGGCAACCCAGCTATCTATGTACGAAAGAAAGTGATTAAGACGGTTGCGGTTTGTTGTTGCAATTTGCATTTCTGCTAAAATAGTGTCTTTGCTATTTCCTGCTGGAAATAAACTTCCTTTTAATTCTGAGGTTACAGCACTTAATGCCTTAAAGCCCACTTGAAATATTTTCTTTTGATTTTCTGTTTGATGACATCTAGTAACATATTCGATTTTTTTAAAATCGGATTTAATATATGTACCGTCTATAGCGTATGCCTGAAAAGTCATTAATGAGCTAAGCAATAGACTTATGATTAACATAGATTTCTTCATTTTTCTCTCCTTATGTTTACAGAATACATTTGTTCTGTAGTTTTGTTTTAAGATAGTGTTTAGGCTAGCTTATTTATTTGTTTAAACTAAAGCACCCAGCTTTTTAGCTGACAATTGTAAACAAAATAATTGAATTTTTTATACTATTAAATTGTATTTTTTTCTAATATAAGATAGCTATCTATGTATAAAGCAAGCCTTTGCTGGAGGGGAAAAGCCTTTCTTAAGGGCTTGGGTAACAGAGGTATTAAGTATGACTTATAGTATTGATCGTCCAAGCTTAAAGCTTCCTGCAGACAATATTTTATTACACTCTTGTTGTGCCCCTTGTGTGGGGGAGTTGATGGAGGGGATTTTAGAGGCGGGAGGAAAGATGACAATCTTTTTTTACAACCCTAATATTCACCCCAAAAAAGAGTATGAAATTAGAAAAGAAGAAAATATTAGGTTCGCTAAAAAGCTAGGCATACCTTTTGTAGATGGAGATTACGACTCCCAAAACTGGTTTCAAAAAACCAAGGGGTTAGAGGCCGAGCCAGAACGCGGGCTTCGCTGTAGTGTGTGCTTTGATATGCGTTTTGAAAAAACGGCTCAATATGCTGTGGCTAATGGTTTTAGCGTATATACCTCATCTTTATCTATCTCTAGATGGAAAGATTATAACCAAATTAATGATTCTGGGCATCGTGTAGCTGCCAAATATGAAGGTTTAAGTTTTTGGGACTTTAATTGGAGAAAAAAAGGGGGAGCGCAAAGAATGTTAGAAATTTCTAAAAAAGAAAATTTTTATAAACAAGAGTATTGTGGCTGCTCTTATTCTTTGCGAGACACTAATCAGTGGCGAACCAGTAAGGGGCGGGACAAGGTTGTTATTGGCAAAGAATATTACAAGTAAGCCGATAAACCTATTTATTTCTTAAGGCATTTTTGTAACCCGTGTTGCATTTTAGCATGTAGTTTGCGCAAGGGCTAAAGTCTTGAAAAATTTGTAGTGATTTTTCAATAAGTTGCTATTTATTTGTTTTTTTATTAGACTAAGGGCATGAAAAAGTCGCTTGCTATGTTGCTAACTATAGTTAGCTTTAGTTTAGTTTCCTGTGGCGAATCTAAACAATTGTTAAAAATGCAGGTTAGCCCCATAAGCCCTTTTGTTTTGGATCAAGATTTTACAGAAGACAAAAAGGTTTATAAAGCTAACTGGATATCTTTTAAATTTCAAATAAAAAACGAACATAGCCAAAAAATTACTATTGCGGGGCTTCGATTTACGGTTACTAATAATAGCTCTAAAGCAGAAAAAGTTTTTAATATTGGAGTAGGTCAAATTCTTACTGAAGAAGGTATAAAGGTTAAAGAGATATTTCCAAACGAATTATTGGCAAAAAGCAATGAAGAGGCTAGAGAAATATATTTAGATGGGCTGCCTAAAGAAGAGAATGTACAGAATGCTAATTATAGTTATAGCGTAAAAGTAGAGGTTCGAGGCTGGATAGGCACAGCCACAGAACCCGTCGGCAGGTTATCTGCTACTTACTTTTTCAACACACTCCAATAAATATTGGACTTTACCTAGCCTTAAGCGTTTAGACCTTTAAAGGGAAAAGGGCTTGTATAGTTTTTTGACACTGTTTTAATCCCTTAATCTTTTTAGCTTTTTTACTAATTCCTCCCAAGGTCGAGAAAAACTATACTCTGTTTTTTGTCCATTTTGTGTCAGTATATTTTTACAAAGGAGAAACATGCAATACTTTATATACATGCTAGAACACAGAAACGCAGTAATGAAAAAATTTTCAGAAATGAGTAAACAATTTTTAAATCAGCCAAGGTTACAAAAAAACTTTGAAGTGTTTTCGAAAAGCAGAAGAACGCTGTTAGAAGAATTGGTTCAAGTTTGTCAAATGGCAAAAAGCCTTTCTAAAACACAAATGGGTATGTACGAAGGTTTTGAAAAAGAACAACTAAAAAATGTTTTTCAAAAAAGTGATTTGCTATGGCACGATATTTATCACAGCGAAGAACGAATAGTATCTTTGTTAGAAGAAAAAGAAGCAAACGATGCTCAACCATTAGAAAAAAAACTAGCTTAATTTAAATTTTGTTTGTTATATATTTCTTTATATGAACACCAGATCGGCAGACTTAAAAGCTATATTTCATTTAGAAAGCTACGAAGACTTTTTACAATATTTTGTAAAGAAGTTGCTAAAGAAAAAAAATACACAGGCATATTTGCTGTATACAGATTTTAAATGGAATACAAATTTAATTTATTTTCAAAATAAAAAAATACATACAGAAATGTATTTAGATAAAAAATTTTCTTTCTCTAAAAATATACAAATAAAAAACGATAGTATCAATGGCGTTTTTAACTTGGCTAACCAAAGTGTTTGGTCTGATAATTATGGGCAGTTATTAAGAGATTTTTTAAAAAGGCCGGTATTACCTTTAGTGGTTATACCCTTTTTATCTCCCTCTTGTGTTTTGTGCCTAGAAGACTCCGAAGGTGAGCTGGCGCAAAGCAACACACAAAACAATTTTTTTGTGTATCACGATTGTTTGTCTAAAAGTTTGTTGCAAATTCAAGAACAAAATAAATTAGCATTTTTTAGTTTTTTATGGGAGCAATCTTTCGAAAAAAATATGGACCCTATGTTGATAGAAAACTCTGACTCTGTTCTTATAAAAGAAAACGAAATTTTTAAAACCTCTTTGTTACAAAGCTATTATTTAAAAAAAGTTTTAAAACAAAAGGAAGAAGAAGTTGCAGGAAAAAAGTATCAAGAAGCGGCAGTTATTAAATTAGAAGACCATATTTACGAACCTTCTTACTATAATATTAAAACAACAGACAATGATTGGGTGCGGTTTTGTCACTACAAAGACATTAGTAAAATTTTACTTTTAAGAGAAGATTTATTACAAAGAAAAAAAATGGAAGCTTTGGGAGGCTTGGCCAATCAATTATCTAACCAGCTTAATAATCCATTGGCGGGTATTAGAGGGCTGGTTCAAATTTTACAACCATTAGTTGCAAAAAACAAAAAGCTATTAGACAGCTTAAATGAAGTAGAGTCAGAAACTTGGCGTTGCCGCTCTATTATAGAAAATTTAAAAAACTTTTCTAATAAAAACAACAGCATTGAAGTTTTTGATTTAAATCAATTGGTGATAGATGTTATTGCTTTGTCTAAGGTGGCTTTGTCTCGATCGGCATATTTAGTTAATTTAGAAAAAAATATTTTAAACATTAAAGGGTCTAGACAGCTTATACAGCAAGTTATTTTTAATATTATTATTAATGCCATTCAGGCTATTAGCGCAGGGGATAAAATTACCATTAGTTCTTTTAAAAAAGGCAAGTCGGCAATTTTAGAAATTAAAGATTATGGAAAGGGCATGAGCAAGCATATACAGTCACAAATTTTTACTCCATTTTTTACTACAAAAAAAAACCAAGGAACAGGTTTAGGCCTAAGTATGAGTTTAAATATAATGAAAAAATTTTTAGGAACAATAACGGTAGATTCTGTTGAGGGAAAATACACGGCTTTTTTTCTAAGTTTTCCATTAGTCGACGGGGAAAGTAAAGGTTAAAACATATTTTAAAAGGTT